>NZ_JACLCT010000024.1:0-72591 GCF_014218915.1 Chryseobacterium sp. C2(2020) | reverse complement strand
GAAAAATTTTTTGAGCTTTGAGGGCTCAAAATTTTTCAGAATAACTTTTCTACTTACACAGTTAGTAGGACACTACCTTAATAATTTATTTCAATAACCCAAACAAGGACTGCAAAAATAAATTTACAGCCCTTGTCTTTTAGGTTACTAATGTATTTGCGATGAAATCAGGCACCAAAGCATAGTGCGACAACTTCATGCTGATCGAAGCTCTTCCGCTCGTCAACGTTCTCAGATCAGAAATATATCCGAAAGTAGAAGCTAAAGGAACTTCTGCCGTGAAAATTTTTCTTCCCGATTTTTCATCAATTGAGATGATGATTCCTCTTCGTTTGTTGATATCCGCAGTCACCGCTCCTGTATAATCTTCAATCGTCTGAATCTCAACTTTCATGATAGGTTCCATTAATTTAGGCTTACAGGATTTTCCAATTTCCCTAAAACCGTCTCTTGCTGCCATTTCAAAATCCTGAGCATGAGAATCATTACTGTGAGTCGATCCGTCGAGAAGCGTAACTTTCATGCTTTCCAGAGGATAACCCTGTAATGCTCCGTTTTCCATTGCTTCTCGGAAACCTTTTTCAACAGACGGAATAAATTCATTCGGAATCACTCCGCCTTTGATCTGATTGATGAATTCCAGACCGATTCCATCATCATTTCTCGGTCCGATTTCAAACGTGATGTCCGCAAACTGTCCGCTTCCGCCATTCTGTTTCACGAGTTTTTCACGGTGCGTTCTGGTTTCCGTTAAAATTTCTTTATACGAAACTTTAGGTTTTCCCTGATTGATTTCAATTCCATGATTCAACCTGATTTTTTCTAAAGTAACTTCAAGATGCAGTTCTCCCAAACCGCTCAGTAAAGTTTCTCCTGTTTGTCGGTCTCTTTCAACAACCAACGATGGGTCTTCTTCCTGAATTTTTGCTAAAACCAGTCCGAAAGACTTTTCATCCGCATTTGTTTTCGGTTCAATAGAAACCCTGATTACCGGAGCAGGAATCGTAATGGATTCAAGCAAAACAGCCTGTTCAAGACCAGATAAAGAATCTCCTGTTTTCGCATCTTTTATTCCGGTCAAAGCCACAATATCTCCTGCTTTTCCTTCTTCAACCGTTATCGTTTTGTTCGACTGCATCTGCAAAATCCTTGAAATTCTGAAACTTTCACCCGTCCTTACATTCTGAACCGTATCACCGGATTGTATACTTCCCGAATAAATTCTCAACATCGAAAGTTTACCCATATGTTTATCAATCACCACTTTGAAAACCAGTCCTGAAAACATTTCCTCTTCATTTCTTTCCAGTTCAACCGTTTCTTCTATTTTTGCATCTTTTCCTATCACGGAAGGCAACTGATCCGGTGAAGGAAGATAACCAACGATCGCATCAAGCAAAGGTTGTACTCCCTTGTTTTTGAATGCAGAACCACATAAAACAGGAACTGAATTTCTTGACTGACAAGCTCTTTTTATGGCTTCAGTGATCATTTCTTCAGAAATTTTTGTTTCAGAATCCAGAAAATATTCAAAAAACTGTTCGTCAGATTCGGCCAAAGTTTCCATTAGTTTTATTCTCCATTCATGAGCTTCAGCGTTGTAAAGTTCCGGAATTTCCTTTTCAATAATGGTTTCTCCGTTTTCATCCATCCAGTACAGCGCTTTTTGCTTAATTAAATCGATAACACCTTCGAAACTGTCTTCTGAACCCATCGGAATTTGTAAAGCTAAAGGAACTGCATTCAGTTTTGTTTTAATTTCATTTAAAACAGCAAAAAAATCTGCCCCTATTCTATCCATTTTATTAATGAAACAAATCTTTGAAATTCCATGTTTCTCAGCTTGGAACCAGACATTTTCCGTTTGTGGCTGAACTCCCGAAGAAGCACAGAAAACTGCTACGACGCTGTCCAGAACGCGTAAAGAGCGTTCAACTTCCACCGCAAAATCAATGTGTCCCGGAGTATCGATAATATTGATATTGAAGACATTTTCATCTTTTTTCCACTGGGTAGAAATCGCAGCCGAAGAAATCGTAATTCCCCTGTTTTTCTCTTGGATGTCTTTATCCATTGTGGTATTTCCTTCGTCCACATTTCCGATTTTATGAATCATTCCCGTGTAATAAAGAAGTCTTTCCGTAAGTGTTGTTTTTCCTGCATCAACGTGTGCTATAATCCCTATATTTCGTGTGTTGTATTTCATTTTGTTAAATTTAAATTGTTGATTTTAAGGTTGTAAAATGTTTTAAAACGCAAAATTCTTTGAAAACTGTTTTTTTTATTTAAGAGAGCAGAGTTGTGACAAAGTCGCTGATAAATCCAGCTTCTTAAAATCAATTTATTGATTAAAATCCTTGCTCACTTTCTTATTCAGTAAGAAAATTTTTCTTTGCGTTAAAAAAATAGACAACCTTTCCGAATGTAAAAGCTGAAAAGTAGGGTAGCAAAAAAGACCTATCTGAAACAGACAGGCCTTCGTTATATTTTAGTTTTATAAGGTCGATCGTTATTTAGATAAATATTTAGTGCTACCAAAGTACACAGCTCTGATAGGATTGCTTAAAGTAATTATATTTATCATTTTTGTTGACATTGTTGATTGTTAACCGGTTGCAAAGCTAGAAAAAAAAATTTAACAGCAAAAATTTTTTTTAATTTTTTTTAAACGACTGAAAAATTGAAAATTTAAAGACATTATTTGCTAAATTATTTTTAACGCGAGGATCGCCAGGTTTTGTTCAATCCTTTGAAGACATTTTCGTTCGCCAAGGCACTTCGTTCAGCAAATGATAGCATCAAGTCTTGGCTGAGTGAAACGCCTTTGCGAACGAAAAATACCCACAATAATTATAAAAAAATCTTTGAGGACTTTGTGTTTAAAAAAAAGAATTTTTCAATAACAAATATTACGGAAAATCATAAAAATTTCTTAAAACATCAAACTACATTTACACATTAATTTAAAAATTCTATCTTTGAAAGGAATTGTATTTTGAACACGAACAGATGAAAGAAAATAATAACCATTTAAAACATCTTTTTCAGGAAAAAGCTAAATAAAAATTTTAACTAAACCATTTTGAAAACAGATATAGACATCCACAATCACTCCCATTTTTCCTTTGATTTGTGGCTTACTTTAATAAAATCTCATCCTGAATTTAAAGCAAAAAGAGTTGAGCTGTTCTCCTCATTTTTTGACGTAAAAAAACCTATTAACGAAGTTGCGAAAGTCGTAAAATATTATGATGATATTTGCAATTCTATCAATGAGGTAATTGGAGGAAATGTTGACACTTTTGAAATTTATTTATTAATTTTAAATGCACTGGAAGTAGATGTAAAACAATTGAATAAAGATCAGTTAAATCAGTTTTATCAGAAAAGCGAAGATCTGTTTCTGGAATATAAACCTGTTGTGATTTTTGAAAATTTACATCAGTTTTTTGATGAAATTAAAAATCAGGGAAAAACAATCAATATTCTAAGCAATACAGGTTTTATTAAAGGAAAAACCATGAGAAAATTCCTGATCAGTGAAAACCTCGATCAGTATATTGATTTCCACATTTATTCTGATGAAATGAACTGCTCAAAACCCGATCCGAAAATCTTTCAGGAAGTGAAAAATTTACTGCCCAATCAGGATTTAGATGTAAAACAGGTTTTACATATCGGAGATAATCCTGTCGCGGATTATAAAGGCGCAAAGGATTTTGGTTTCAATGCACACTTACTTACACCCAAAATATAACTATGAACAAGAGGTACAGCTTACACCACATTCATTCGGCGGATGAATTTACATTTTCACCCGAAGAATACAGCTATTTCAAATATGGCGATAAGTCGTATGCTGAAAAATTTGCAAAAGAACTGTTCGAAGGATTTGTTTCTTCACATGAAGATATTTTAAATACAGATAAAGAAATTGTGGTATTGCCAAGTCCTTACATGGCAATTCCTACAGCGTCTAATTTTTTATGTTTTTACTTTAAAAAACATCTGGATTTTTATTTGTTTCAGAAAGGAAAAAAATCAAGTATTTTATCGAAAATTAACAGAAATCATACCTACACGACAGATTATGGAAATTTAAGTTTTGAAGACCGTAAAAATCTCATAGCGAATGATACGTATTATCTGGATAAAGATTTTCTTAGAGGAAAACTTTGTATTTTTATAGATGATATTAAAATAACAGGAAGCCATGAGTTTACAGTGAACAAAATTCTTGATGAATATAATGTAGAGGCAGATTTTTTATTCATGTATTATGCTGAGCTGATGAATTTTGATCTTGATCCTAAAATTGAAAATTATTTTAATTATTACGCGGTAAAAAATGTACAAGATATCGCAGAAGTAATGGGGAAGCCTAGTTTTCAGTTTAATACACGAATTGTAAAATATATTTTAGGCTTAGATTCAGGTAATTTTGAGTATCTTTCGTCTAAAGTAAAAAAGGAACTGATGGATAATCTGCTGGAACTGGCAATCAGCAACAATTATCATTTAATAAAAGAATATAAAAACAATATAAACACTTTAACACAAACCGAATTATATTATGGCTATTAACTTACAGAAAGGACAGAGAGAAAATATAAACGCACCGAAATTTACGGTTGGTCTTGGATGGGATATTAACAATACATCTACCGGAACGGCTTTCGACTTGGATGCTTCTTTATTTTTATTAGGTGAAAATAAAAAGTTAATTTCAGATAATCATTTTATTTTTTACAACAATCTGGAGTCTCCGGACAAAGCAGTGATTCACTCTGGTGATAACTTGACAGGTGACGGAACAGGAGATGATGAGCAGATTAAAATTGATTTAACTAAAATTGATGATGCTGTGAAAGAAATTACTGTTGTAGTAACCATTCACGAAGCAGATTCAAGAAGACAGAACTTCGGACAGGTAAGAAATTCTTTCATCAGAATTTTCAATACAGATACCAACGAAGAAATTTTAAAATATGAATTGGACGAAGATTTCTCTATCGAAACCGCAGTAGAATTTGGAAGAATCTACAACAGAAACGGCGAATGGAAATTTGAAGCGGTAGGAAGCGGACAGAGAGAAGGTCTAGAAAAATTTGTATCAATCTATCAATAATCTATTATGGACAATCAGGAAAATCAACCTATAGATCCGCTTGGATCAATCGAACCTCTAAAGACATTCGAACCTACTCCGATGGCGCCGCCGCCGAGTATGGCAACGCCAAGTACGCCTCCTGCACCATTAGTAGACAGAGACGGAAATGTAAATCTTACGCAGTTACAGACAGAAGAACGCCAGAAATATGAAGCCCTTGCAGATTCTATTGACGAAACTAATCCTGGATCCATCGTTAACTTTGGAGCCGATCTTCAGAGAACATTATCCAACCAGAGTGACAGTTTCCTTGGAAATGTAAGGAGATCAAATTCCGGAGAAGTAGGTGAATTGATTAATAATTTATTAGTCGAGCTGAATTATGTAGATGTTGAAGAATTAAATCAGAATAAATTCAAAAGTTTTTTAAGCAAATTGCCTTTCATGAAAAGTGTCATGACGCAGATTGAGAATTTATTTGCCAAATATGATAAAATCATCAACAATATCGATCAGATTGCTTATAAAGTAAACGCAGGAATCATTACTTCCACGAAAGATAATGCTGTTTTGCAGACGATTTTCGAAAGTAATGTGAATGCCATTAAGCAAATCGAAGAGCTGGTGATTATCGGAAACCTGAGAATGGAAAAAGCGGGAGCCGAATTAGCGCACATGGAAGCCAATACTCAAGAATTTCAGGATTATCAGATTGCGGATAAGAGAGATTTTATCGCAAGATTAGACAGAAGATTAGCCGATCTGAAGGTGGTTCGATTAATCATGATGCAGTCGCTTCCGCAGATCAGACTCGTTCAGAACAACAACGTTTCGATTGCAGAAAAAGCACAGACGATTTTAACGACGACTTTACCGCTCTGGAAAAATCAGCTTTCACTGGCAGTAGCGATGTACAGACAGCAGCAAAGTATTGAAATTCAGCAGAAAGTTTCGGCTACGACGGAAGAAATTTTAAGAAAAAATGCAGAACGTTTGGGGCAGAACTCCATTAATGTAGCAAGAGCTAATGAACAGACGATCGTTTCTGTGGAAACATTAAGAGAAACAACTTCAAAATTAATCAATACATTAAACGAAGTAAAGCAGATCCAAAAACAGGGAGCAGAAGGAAGAAGAAAGCTGGATCAGGATCTGATGACTCTGGAACACGAATTAAAAGCAAACGTAAGAGGATAAGAATGAGAGATGAAAAGTGAATGATGATGCTGTAAACATATTGTCGCAAAGCAAAAGAAGATTAACCAAACTTAAACTTCTCGCGAATTTTTTTGAAAATGTTGATATAATTTCGATCTACATTAAGACCGATATTATCCATAATCTTTTTCAGGAAAATAACGGACTCGATTACAGCAAACTGGA
The DNA here is from genome assembly GCF_014218915.1 of Chryseobacterium sp. C2(2020). NCBI lineage: Bacteria > Pseudomonadati > Bacteroidota > Flavobacteriia > Flavobacteriales > Weeksellaceae > Chryseobacterium > Chryseobacterium sp. C2(2020). The sequence continues at coordinate 66,098 of NZ_JACLCT010000024.1, read as the reverse complement.
ACTTTTTCATCTTCAGTATACCGACAGTCTTATTGAACTTTTAACCAAAATTAAAAGGCAGAAGGAAAATGAGATGTTGGCGGTGCTTAATGAAATTGATGTTAACAGCAAATACATTTCAGGTTTTGAAGAAAAGCGGGTAGACGGTTTCGAAACAGACCGTAAAATGTACAGCGGGATCTTTTCCAATCAGCTGAAAAGTCTGTATAATGATCTTACGCAAGACAAATTTCGGGCAAACTGGGACAATGTTCTGTATTTCTACAAAAAATATGCGGCAGAATTCTACCGTTCGAACGTTGAAGAAGAATTGCTGAAATCCGGTTCTTTTCCTGCCTATCAGTATCAGGATTATCAGATTGAAAGGAAATTACTGGGAAGGCTTAATATTCAGAACTTTAAGGTTCGTTTTGTGTGCGGATACGTCATCACGGGAAACGAATATGAATTATTTAAAATCTTCCAGTCCGACGATCACTTCATTTTTGATATCGAAGGCAGAAAAATGTATTTAATTGATCCTAAAAAACTGGAAAAACTAGATACAATGCCCAATGAATCGAATCAGGGAACAATTGTTTATCAGTTAAAAAGAAAAAACGAACAATTGGAAGAGACAATGAACGAAAGGAAAAAAACGCTGCCGGAACAGGTCATTGCCGTACTTCAGGATTATATTAAAAATCTCGAAAATACCGACGTGATGAGTAAAATGTTCGACATCAATGAAGAAACCAATATTCTTCGCGCAATGCTGAATTTAAATTTAAATAATTAGTAAAAAGTAATTTAATAAAATCAATTCTTTACAAACTTTTTCACTGTACTGCTATCATTTGCTGAGTGAAACGCCCTTTGCGAACAAAAATATGCAGAATAAATTTAAAAAAAATCTTTGCGAGTCTTTGCGTTTAAACTAAGCGCAGCAAAAAAAAATTAAAATTAGAACTAAAACAAAATATAACAATGGCTATTAACTTACAAAAGGGTCAAAGAATAAACCTAACGAAGGAAAACGGAACCACGCTTACACAGGCTTGTGTGGGAATTAACTGGGGAGCAATCGAGAAGAAAGGATTCTTCGGAGGCGTTACAAAAGAAGCAGTAGATTTAGACGGAAGCTGTATTTTATACGATTCCAATAAAAACGCGACAGAAGTAATCTATTTCGGAAACTTAAAATCCAAAAACGGTTCGGTAAGACACAGCGGAGACGATTTAACAGGAGACGTAAATGGAGATGACGGTCTTGACAATGAGGTGATTACTGTGGATTTCAGCAATCTGGATTCCAATGTAGAACACGTTGCTTTGGTTCTGAACAGTTATAAAGGTCAGGATTTCGGGACTATTCCTTTCGCATCCATCAGAATTTATGAAGGAACGCCAACCAACGTAAGAGAAGTTTTTGCAAAATATGATATTGCCAATGATGCATCTTTCAAAGGTCATGTTGCCATGGTAATGGGCGTTTTCTACAAAAGAAACGGAGAATGGAAGTTCAACGCGATCGGAGATCCTACAGCAGACAGAAAATTACAGGAAACAATAGAAACTGTAAAGCAGAAATATTTGTAAAATATTAATATTCAATAGGAACGGGCTTTAGCCCGTTTGCATTAAAAATAGGTTTCCAATCCGGCTTTAGCCAAAACTTATTAACTGTTGAATGAAATTTTAAAATAAAAATAAAATTTAGCAATACTTGTATCCGTACAAATATTGCTTTTATCGTATAATAAGCACATTTAAAAGTGGACAAACATCAAGGTATTTTAGATCTTCATCCCGGTCTGGTTTGGGGATTTGCGATAACAGTAGTTATCATGTTGCTTCTGGATTTAGGAGTTTTCAACAAAAAAAGTCATGAAGTTTCTTCCAAAGAAGCTACAATCTGGTCAATCGTATGGATCTCACTGTCTATGGTATTCTCCGGTGTGGTTTATTGGGTTTTCAATACAGACGGAAGTCCCGAAAGTCATGCTTTGGCAGTGGAGAAATTCACGCAGTATCAGGCGGCTTACTGGATTGAAAAAGCACTTTCGGTGGATAACTTATTTGTATTCATTCTGGTTTTCGGATTTTTTAAAGTTCCGAAATACCTCCACCACAAAGTTCTTTTCTGGGGAATTATCGGAGCATTGATTTTCAGGGCGATCTTTATTTTTGCTGGTGTTGGATTAATCAATCTTACTTACCTTCCTGAAATGAATATTTTCGGACATCCGGTAAAAATCAATATTGTAATGACTTTATTCGGGTTGTTCCTTGTGTATGCAGGAATAAAATCGTGGGGCGACGGAGACGATGATGACGAAGAAGATTACAGCAATACCGCAGGAGCACGACTGATTAAGAGATTCTGGAAAGTTTCAGACAATTACGTGGGCGACAAATTCTTCACGGTACAGAACGGAATAAAAATGGCAACCCCGCTTTTGGTTGTTGTAGCCGTAATTGAGTTTACGGATGTACTTTTTGCAGTAGATTCCATTCCGGCAATCTTCGCGATTTCCAATGATCCGTTTATCCTTTACACATCGAATATTTTCGCAATTTTAGGATTAAGATCATTGTATTTCCTGTTGGCGAATTTCATTCATATGTTCAGCAAATTGCCTTACGGTTTGGCAGTTATTTTATCGTTTATCGGAGTAAAAATGCTGATTGCACCATGGATTCATATTCCGTCTCCGGTTTCTTTGGGAATCGTTGGAGGAGTTTTGGTAATTTCAGTGATTTTATCCCTGATTTTCCCCGATAAAAAGGATGACGAAGACAAAGAGAAAATTGAAGAATAAGACCAGTTCTTATTAAAAATAGAAAGGCTTTACACAATTTGTAGAGCCTTTTTTGTTGTTTTATTTTTAGGAGCTGTTTCGCCCTTTCCGCACTCGCTATTTTTAAGCTTTTTGGCGGCGCGGCTTTGCCGCGCCGCCAAAAAGCTTAAAAATGAGCTCAAACAATTGCTTCAATCACGGCTATGGAATTAGTCTATTTTTCAATATTTGAATTAGCCAATAAAGTTTCTCATCCTTTAGAAATCTCAACAGAATTTAAAAAATTGCGTGGCAAACACGATTTTAGTCTTAATAATTATCATTCACTAGATGAAATCGAAGATTCGACGAAGTCAAATACCTTCGCGAACAAAAATACCCACTACAATGTAAAACAAAACCTGGCGAACCTTGCGTTAACACTGCGTTAGAATCAATCAAAATAAATTTCTCCTAAAATCGAAGAGCCGAATAATCAAAGTTGCTATCATTTGCTGAGTGAAACGCCGTTGCGAACAAAAAATATCATCAGAATGTAAAACAAAATTTAGTGAACATTGTGTTAAAATCAATAAAAATAAATTTCTCCTAAAATCAAGCGCCGAATAATCAAAGTTTTTATCATTTGCTGAGTGAAACGCCCTTGCGAACAAAAAATATCACCAGAATGTAAAACAAAACCCAGCGAACCTTGCGTTAAAATCAATAAAAATAAATTTCTCCTAAAATCAAGAGCCGAATAATCAAAATTTGCTGAGTGAAACGCCCTTGCGAATAAAAAATACCCACTACAATGTAAAACAAAATTTAGCGAACATTGTGTTAAAATCAATAAAAATAGATTTTTCCTAAAATCAAGCGCCGAATAATCAAAGTTGCTATCATTTGCTGAGTGAAACGCCGTTGCGAACAAAAAATATCATCAGAATGTAAAACAAAACCTAACGAACCTTGCGTTAAAATCAATCAAAATAGATTTCTCCTTCGTCGAAATGACAGGAAAATCAAAAACTCACCATTCACTTTTCATTATTTATTATATTTCAACAGCTTATTGATTTTCCGTCTCGTCTGTACAGAAACCTTATACGCTTCATCGCGGAGCTTTTGAATCTTTCCGATAGGCTGAAAGAAAATCTTACTTTCAAAAGGATTAAAAGAAAGCAATTCGCTGTCGCAGGAGTTTGGGTTCAGAAGATTGTTTTTTTCAATTTTCACTTCCCCGATTTTAATATAAGGCGAATTTTTCCATTCGACATTAAGTTTATTCACAGGCTGATCTTTCAGGTCATAGCAAAGCTGAATAAGAACATCTGCCGTGAAATTTTCTTCTTTAAGATAACGTTCCACAGCATTTTTTACCTTTAATTTCTTCCCAAAATGTTTGTTGACAGATTGCGGTTTGATTTTAATTTTCATCATATAATCTCCCAGTCTGTACACACCGACAGAATGAAAATCAAAGGAAAGAAAAAAATCATTTCTCTTCCTCCAGAGTCTGAATATATTTTTGACGAATGATGCCGTAACTGTTGAGGGAATGACTTTTAAAATCTGCATCAGTAAAGAAAAAGAACTCCATTTTTTTACAAAAAAACGATTAACGGATGTAAATAATTTTAGAAATGTACTCACCGAATTAATCGGAAACAACGGAAAATTCACCAAAGGAAAATTGGCAATCACGTTTCCTTTCTCATCATTAATTTTCACGGCAAAACCATATGCAGGAACATCTCTTTTCCCCTTCATTACTTTTAAATGAGCGTTGGAGAGACGGATGATCAGATCATATTTTTCTTTATCAAAATACGGTTTCAGTTCTTCGGGAATGTTTTTATCAATCAGAAAAGTTCCTTTCGTAACAGCGTATGTTTTAGCATGAGCATTTCTCGTTGCGTAATGAACATCACTCACTGAAGGCGACTGCTCAACAAAATCCGTAATGCTTTTTTTATTGATTTCCAGAAGCTGCATCTCTTCATCAGTCAGTCTGTCGTATTCCTTTTTATATGGTAATGGATTGGGCATTTAGTTTTTAAGTCCAATTATAACGCCAAGTTTCGGAAATCCTATTAACAGAATATTAATGATACTTGAATTTTTTAAGCTGAGTTAAAGATGCAAAAAAAATAAAATTTAATAACTTGAAAACTAATGATTTATATGTTTTGAAAAATTTCTATGATTAAAAAACTTCCATCTTCCGGCTATCATCTTCCGGCACAAAGAACTATCTTTGCAAAAATTATCAATTATGGGAGTAGCAGATATGTTATTTAAACGTAAAAAAGAATTGGCAGAAAAAAACCTGAAAGACGGTCAGGAATATATGGCAGAATATGGCAAGAGAGAAAGCGTTGTAGAATTGCCGAGCGGATTGCAGTATGAAATCATTACGGAAGGCGAAGGCGAAAAGCCGGGTCCTAGATCTACCGTAAAATGCCATTACCACGGAACAACTATCACCGGAAAAGTTTTCGACAGTTCTGTAAAAAGAGGAACTCCGGCTTCATTTCCATTAAATAAAGTAATTAAAGGATGGACGGAAGCACTTCAACTGATGCCTGTAGGAAGCAAGTGGAGATTAATTCTTCCTCCGCATCTGGCTTATGGAGATCAGCAGATCAGCAAAGAGATCGGTCCGAATTCTACGCTTATTTTTGAAGTGGAATTGCTGGATATCAAGAAGTAATTTATTAAAAATAGCTTAAAAATTTACCTGTTATTCGGGTAAATTTTTTTATTTGCGTAATTTTAACTTTCAAATTACTTAAAACAAATATTTGGTTTGAATTTGAAATAATGTAATTCTTATAAAATTTTCTACAGGTTTGTAGCTTACAGATGTATAAGAATCCCGAATCACAGAAAACATCGATCAATGAAGAAGATAATTTACTTTGTAGCATTCAGTATGTTGCTTACTTCCTGTGTATCAAGGAAAAATCAGGCAATCAGACAAAATATTCTTACCCTCAGAGACAGCTATTGTAAAGCGCCTTTCAAATACAATTACGGTAATAAACTGCCTTCCTATAACTCAGATTCCATCATTAATGCCAATAAAGAATTAAGAGATAAATTTTCGGATCAGAGTATTTTGATTCTGAATGCTTTAGATAATCTGGATGAAGTTCATGAGATCATGGAGCTTAAAAAAGACACTTCTCTGGAGTCTCAGGTAAAAGTTTTACAGCTAAAATCCAAAATCAACAGCAAAATAACCATTGCTTTAACCGAACTGGATGCGGTTGCTGCAGAATTCGACTGTGAAGGGGAAAGAGTAACGCAGATCGGAAATTATGTGGATAATCTAAACGATTCCCGAAACAATAAACTTATTCTGCTTTCGATCGTAACCGGAGCCGCGGCTTCGGTAGCGGGAGGAATTGTAAAGGATAATTCATGGAGTAATGCCATAGATATCGGAGGAGGAGTTTTGGGAGCAGGATTTGGTTTGGCAACTTTAAATCCCAAAGGTAAAAAAGTAGAATTTATCCACCAGAGAAATCTGCTAAGAGATGTATGGAGTGGCAAATTGCAGTCACCTAACTTTCCGCCGTTTATCTGGTATATGTACACTGAGAAAAAATTTTCCAACAGAGAGCAGCAGTCTATTATTTCGAGTATGAAAGAACGCTGGCTTCATTATCAGTTTGATGATGATAAAAAGCGTGCAGACGAATCTGTTATTTTCAGTGACGGAGGATTTTACCGTTCAGATGATCTTCATAACCGTGCCGCAATGCTTAATCAGATGCAGTCGGCAACCAGAACCATCAATCAGAATATCAATTATCTGCTTTTGGATCTGGATCGCCTGATTCTTTAACAAATTTTAATTGTAATAATTTTTGTTACATTAAAAAATTGTATATCTTTGCTGAGTAATTATAATGAACAACACAAGATTTGCCACGGCAATACATATCATGACTTTATTGACGGAAAGTCCACAGGACTGGCTTACCTCAGAATGGATTGCAGGAAGCATCAATATCAATCCTGTGATTGTTCGTAAAGAGCTTGGTGTGTTAAGAGAAGCAGGTTTAATTACAAGCAGACAGGGAAAAGAAGGAGGGAGTCAGCTGGCAAAAAGTGCAGATTCCATACGAATTTCTGAAATCTATCTGGCTGTGAAGAACACCGAAGTTTTAGGAAAGAAAAACAATAATCCCAATCCGGTTTGCCCGGTCGGAAAAGAAATTAATAATCATCTTAAAAATTTGTTTTCAGAAACCGATCAGTTGGTTTTGGATTTTTTAGGAAATAAATCCTTAAAACAGTTCAGCGAACAGTTTAAATAAAATTTTTTGCTTAAAAATGTAACAAAAATTATTACAATTAAATATTAAAAATAAAAAAGTATGAAAAAAGTAGCAGTAATAGGAGCAACAGGTTTTGTAGGAACTCAGGTTGTAAAAGAATTATCCAACAGAGGATATCAGGTAGAAGCCATTGTAAGAGATGCTTCAAAAGTAGAGCAGAACGAAAAAGTAACGGCTAAAAGTGTAGATGTAAATAATGTAGATGAATTATCAGAAGCTTTAAAAGGAAATGACGCCGTAATCAGCGCTTTTAACGCAGGATGGACCAATCCTAATCTCTATGATGATTTTCTGAATGGTTCCCTTAATATTGAAAAAGCAGTTGAACAATCCGGCGTAAAAAGATTTATTACTGTTGGAGGAGCAGGAAGTCTTTATATTGATGGAAAACAACTGGTAGACGGATCAGATTTTCCTGCAGAAATAAAACCTGGGGCAACTGCGGCAAGAGATTATTTAAACAAAATTAAAGAAAATGAAACCTTAGACTGGACATTTTTCAGTCCGGCAATAGAAATGCATCAGGGAACGGCAGGTGTAAGAACCGGAAAATACAGAACCGCTCTGGAAAATCCTGTTTTCGATGAAAACGGAAGAAGTATTCTTTCCGTAGAAGATGTAGCGGTGGTTTTAGTGGATGAACTGGAACAGAATAACCACATCAGAGAGCGTTTTACAGCAGCCTACTAATTTTTTTAAGATATGTTTTAAAAGTTTCGGCGGCACCAAAGGTGCCCCCGAAACTCTATATTTTAACTCTCATTTTAAAGATTCATAAACAACTTCGGATTTACCGGAGTATTATTCTTATGTACCTCATAATGAAGGTGAGGTCCGGTAGAACGACCGGAATTTCCGGATTTGGCGATAACCTGTCCCACTTTCACTTTATCATTCACTTTAGCCACTAACTGCGACAAATGTCCGTAAAGAGTTGCCAGTCCGTTTCCGTGAGAAACGATCACACAGTTTCCGTACCCTCCTTTCTGTCCGGAAAAAATAACCGTTCCGGCTGCAGTTGCCACGACATCCGATCCGTAAGCAACGGCAATATCCAGTCCTTTATGAAACTGCATCTGATCTGCTTCTGCAGGCGAATTGTTTTTCTCGGCAGGCTTTTCAGATCCGGCTGCAACAGATTTTACTGACGAAGCAGAAACCGGAGCAGCAGAAGTCGTTTTTGGTGTTACCATTACCTTTACTTCTCTTTTATTTCCGTAGCTGTCCGTTACTTCTATAATTTTTTCTACAGGCTCAGCTTTTACTTCCGGAGCTGCGGCTGCAACGGCAGCAGGTTTTGCAGCACTACTTTTTACGGAGGCTAAAACGGTTTTAAAAGGAATAGGATTTTTTCTCACTCCGAAATTAGACGAAATATAACCTTCAGTAGGCATTCCCAAAGGAACTTCCAGTAACTTTTTCTGAAGATTCATCAGATATTGGCTGTATCGGTTTGCCTGTTTTGCCAGATAAATAGAGTTGGAGATACTGTCTTTACTCAGAATAGTAACTTTCTCGTTGGGAACATCCTTAGATTTAAGGAAAGAATTCAGTTCTGCTACGGTTTGATCCACTAATGTAAGATCAGTTTTCATTTTCAGATAATCTACACTGTCTTTTTCAGTGTTTATTTTTACAAGGTTTACTTCATAATTTTTGTTGTCCTTTTCCGAATACAACTTCGCAATGAAAATACCTTGCGCAAAAACTACTAATAAAAGTCCTCCTAAAAGCACATTTATGTTCTTTTTACTGCTTAGAAATTTCTTCATTTTTCTTCTCTTAGTATAATTACAAAACGGTTTTAAGCCTGCAAATTTAATTAAAAATAAACTTTCAGGCTTATTTTTAACAAAACTTTAGTTTTTTCTGTAATTAACGGTCGATTAGATATTTAATTGTGTTGAAGTGTTAATTTTGTCTAAATTTGGTTTTTATCATGCTCCGAAAATCCTTCTTTCCGTCTTTGTTTTAATATATTTGCAGTTCACATTTCTATTATGGCAAAAAAGAAAACAAATATAGAATCGAACCCGAAGAAAAGCAAAAATGATGTTGCGGTAGGAGTAGTCGGAAGTGGAAGTTTTGCGACTGCTATTGTGAAAATGCTTGTAGAAAACTGTAAAGTCGTGCACTGGTGCGTAAGAAATGAGTACGTAAAAGGAGCGATCGAACAGAGAGGTCATAACCCGACTTATCTTACGGCAGTCAATTTCAATCTTAAAAATTTAAAGCTTACCACAGACATCAACGAGCTTGTTTCTGCGTGTGATATTATTGTCTTGGCAACGCCGTCGATCTATCTTTCCGATACGCTGGATAAAATGACTTGTGATTATCAGAATAAAATATTTGTTTCCGCCATTAAAGGAATTATTCCGAAGGTAAATGATGTCGTAGCACATTATTTAAGAGACGAATTTAAAATAGGTTTCAGGAATCAGGCAGTGATTGCAGGACCTTGTCACGCAGAAGAAGTAGCGATGGAAAGACTGTCCTATCTTACCGTTGCAACCGTAGAAGATGAAGTTTCACAGAAACTGGTGGATATTTTTAATTCAGATTTTATTAAAATGCATTCCAGCAAAGATATTTTAGGAAACGAATACAGTGCGATTCTTAAAAATATTTTCGCTATCGGAGCCGGAATTGCGAGTGGTTTAGGATATGGAGACAACTTTACCGCGGTTTTCGTTTCCAATGCGATCCGTGAAATGGAAACTTTTCTGGAAGCCATTTACGAAGCGCCGAGAGATGTTAACGAAAGTGCTTATCTGGGAGATTTACTGGTTACCGCGTATTCATTATTCTCCAGAAACAGAAATTTGGGAAATCTTATAGGAAAAGGATATACCGTAAAATCAGCAATCCAGTCGATGAACATGATTGCAGAAGGATATTATGCCGCGAATTCTATTTATAAAACGTCAAAGGAAAAAGGGCTGAAACTTCCGATTGTAGATACGATCTATGGAATTCTGTATGAAGGAAAAAATGCAGAAAAACAGTTTAAGAAACTCACCGCAAAACTCGATTAATTTTCAATTTTAAATAACACAAAAACATCAGAAATCTTCTTCTGGTGTTTTTTTTATGTATAGAAATCTTTTTTATTTGGAGCTTTTTCCTGCTTTCGCTACTCGCTTTTTTAGGTTTTCGGCGGCGGCAAAGCCGCCGCCGAAAACCTAAAAAGAGCTCAGACATGCCGCTCAATCATGACTATAAAGTTGTCGGATCATAAAAACTCAAGACAATAATCAGCATTTCAGCATCACAGATTTTAAAACAACTCAATAATCCGACAGATTCTGTAAATTAATTTTTTTGATAAAACCCATATTAAAATCGTTTAACCGAACCCTATTTTAAGAAACTTTTCCCGAACTTTGAAGTAATAAAATTTAAATTATGTCACAATCGCTTACAAGCAGAACGCCGAAACCCAAATACGACGTTGTTCTAATAGGTGGCGGAATTATGAGTGCCACTTTAGCTACCTTATTACACGAATTTGATCCTGAGCTCGAAATAGCTATTTTCGAAAGGCTGGGACGGTTTGCTAAAGAAAGTACAGCAGCCTGGAATAACGCAGGAACAGGTCACTCAGCATTTTGTGAGCTCAATTATACCCCTGAGAAACCCGACGGAACAATTGATATTTCAAAGGCAGAAAGCATCGCCGAACAGTTTGAAATTTCAAAACAGTTCTGGTCTTATTTAATTACAAAAGGTTACATCAGCGAACCGAAGGATTTCATTAATTCCTGTCCGCACATGAGTCTCGTTTTTGGAGAAAAAGATGCAGAATATCTTAAAAAACGTCATGAGAAAATGTCAGAATCTGTTCTCTTTAAAGGGATGGAATTTTCAACGGATCACGATAAATTGAGAGAATGGATTCCTTTGGTAATGAGCAAAAGAAACCAGTCGGAAGTAATGGCGGCAACCAAAATGGATCTGGGAACTGATGTTAATTTCGGAACGTTAACCAGAAAAATGGGAAGACATTTGCTGGAAGATTCCAATGTTGAAGTTTTCCTTTACCACGAAGTAAAAGACATTGATCCGAAAGAAGACGGAACCTGGGAAATGAAAGTGAAAGACAGAATTCATAATCACAAACAGGAAGTAGAAGCGAATTTCGTATTTATCGGTGCAGGAGGATATGCTTTGCCATTGTTAGACAGTTCAGAAATCAAAGAAAGCGAAGGTTACGGCGGTTTTCCGGTTTCCGGACAATGGCTGGTAACTCACAATCAGGAATTGGTGGAAAAACATCAGGCAAAAGTATATACACAAGCAACTGTGGATGCTCCGCCAATGTCGGTTCCACATTTGGATTTAAGAATAATCGACGGGCAGAAAGCTTTACTTTTCGGACCTTTTGCCGGATTTTCAACTAAATTTTTAAAAGAAGGAAGCTATTTGGATTTACCTGAAAGTGTGAATACTAAAAATTTAAGATCGCTTTTCGGAGCTTGGTGGCATAATATTCCTTTAACCAAATATCTGGTTCAGCAGGTCGCCATGACGAAGTCCCAGAGAATTCAGCATTTGAGAGAATTTATTAAAGATGCCAAAGAAGAGGACTGGGAACTGAAAGTTGCCGGACAAAGAGTTCAGATCATTAAAAAAGATGAAAAACATGGCGGAAAACTGGAATTCGGAACCGAAGTAGTAGTGAATAAAAAAGGAACAATAGCTTCTCTTTTAGGCGCTTCTCCGGGAGCGTCAACAGCAGTGTACGCAATGTTAAACGTGCTTGAAAAATGCTTCCCCGAAAAACTTCATGGCGAGTGGAAAGAAAAACTGCTGGAAATGGTTCCTTCTTACGGGCAAAAACTGGCAGATCATCCCGAGCTTACAGAAAAAGTGAGAAACTATTCAAAAGAAAAATTACAACTCGAATATTAAAAAAAGTGAGCGCTGAATAGTCAGTTTTTTAAATTAAAGTATTAAATTACAAACAATTGACTATTCACTTCTCACAAAGATATTATGTCAGAAACACTTATAAAACCTGTGATCGTGAAAGAATTATTAGAATCCCTTCAAACCAAATTCGAGGAGGAACAGCAGGTTATTGTCCATTGCTGTTTTCCGGCATCACCCTTTTTTGGAAACCTCATCAGAATATGGCAGTCAACCTATCTTTTTGATAATCAGTCGGAACATCAGAGCAAATTAATTCATGCGGAAAACATTACCATTTATCCCAACTGGACTCCCGTTCCGTTTATGAAAGATTTTTGGTTTACCTTGGTGTTTTCAGGGTTGCCGAAAGACTGTAAAAGCTTTGATTTAAAAGAAGTTATTCCGGAAGAAGGCGGATTTTTTGTAGAATCCATTAAAAGAAATTCATCAGACATCTACCGTGTGAAAATTTCAGAATCTTACTGAAAATTTAATCCGCTGAATGGCTTATTTACCGTAAGATCTTTATCGTAAATCATAGTTTTAAGTTCATGAAAAAATACCTACTTATCTTTTTACTTTTTCCACTTCTGATATTTTCTCAAAAATTGTCAAAAGAAGAATCCGAAATTAAAAAATTTCAGAAAGAACTGAATGCAGAATATTTAAACCCGAAAGAAACACCTTTACGCGGCGAGAATTTTAAAAATTTTAAGCAGCATCCTTTCTTTCCAATCAATTTAAAATACAGAATTACCGCAAAATTCGAGAAAACAGAAAATGCAGAACCTTTTGATCTTCCCACCTCTTCAGGCAAAACAAAACCTTACAGAGAATTTGGAAAAGCAACATTTCAGTTAGACGGAAAATCATATACATTAACGCTGTATCAAAGCTTAGATTTAATCAAACAGAAAAAATACAAAGACCATTTATTTCTGCCTTTCCGTGATGCTACTAACGAAAAAGAAACATACGGAGGCGGAAAATATCTCGATTTAACCATCCCAAAAGGCAAAACCATTATTCTGGATTTTAATAAATCGTATCACCCTTACTGTGCTTACAACGCTTACGATTACAACTGTCCCGTTGTTCCAGAAGAAAATAAACTTCCGGTTGAAATTCGGGCAGGAGTAATGTATGAAGACATATATCATCATTAAATTATGGTAAAATTAAAATTTTACGAACCGAAAGATTTTCCCGGAGTAAGCTATACTTTGGACGAACTGCAGTCACAATACACCGCAACTGCAGAACAGGCATTACAGAAAATTGAAGAGCGGAGCGACACCCTTGCTTTTCCCATCACCATTCTGGAAAATCATCATCCTGCCGGTTTTTTTGTGCTGGATTTCGGAAATGATAAATTAGACCTTACAGACAATCAGAATTCTACGTTATTGCGCTCCCTTTCCATAAATCCTGAATCGCAGGGAAAAGGAATCGGAAAAGCAGCAATGATCCTACTTGATGAATTTGTTCGGGAACACTTCAAAGATTGCAGCGAAATCGTTCTTGCAGTCAACCAAAACAATAGTTCCGCTTACGAACTATATCTCAAAGTCGGCTACAAATTCGACGGAAAAACAAGAATGGGCAGAAGCGGAATACAATATCTGATGTACAAAAAATTGTAAAACAGAATTTTTGAAAAAATTATCGTTTCAATAAAAAATAGTTTTAGCATAATCCTTAAAAATCAAACTTTAAGAAATTTTTAATTCAGAATTTTCATGTTTGGCGTGAAACTTTCACCTAAATTTGAGTAACATCAAATAATAAAACATGGAAATATCTCTTCACAATCAGGTCGCTGTCGTTACCGGAGCTTCCAGCGGAATCGGGTCAGGAATTGCAAAATCACTCGCTTCAGCCGGAGCAACAGTTATTGTCAATCACTCTTCGGAGCATTCGTCAGACGAAGCCAAAGCCGTTTTAAAAGGAATCACCGATGCAGGCGGAAACGGAATAACCTATCAGTGCGATGTTTCCAAAGAAGATCAGGTCGTTACAATGTTTCAGGATGTGGTTTCACAATTCGGAACAGTCGATATTCTCATCAACAACGCAGGTGTTCAGAAAGATGCAAAATTTACCGAAATGACACTCGATCAGTGGAATACCGTCATCGGAATCAATCTTACAGGTCAGTTTTTATGTGCAAGAGAAGCCATCAAAGAATTTCTTCGCCGTGGTATCGATCCTTCGCGTTCCGTTGCCTGTGGAAAAATCATTCACATCAGTTCCGTTCACGAAATCATTCCTTGGGCAGGTCACGCCAATTATGCTTCAAGCAAAGGCGCAATCAGAATGCTCATGCAGACTTTGGCGCAGGAATACGGAGCCGACAAAATCCGTGTCAATTCCATCTGTCCCGGAGCAATCCAGACACCCATCAACAAAGATGCATGGAACACTCCTGAAGCGTTAAACTCATTATTAGACCTGATTCCTTATAACAGAATCGGTCAACCGCAGGACATCGGAAATATGGCGGCGTTTCTGGCAAGTGATCTTGCAGACTACATTACCGGAGCCAGTATTTTTGTAGATGGCGGAATGACAACGTTCGAAAGCTTTTCAACAGGAGGATAATTCTTTTGGCGCATATTTCCGGCTTTCACTACTCGCTTTTTTGTGCCTTTGCTTTTTCCAAAACTTACAAAAATAGCTCAGACAGACCGTTCAATCCGGAGCGCATTGCAGCCGAAACATGAATGAACGTTATTAAAGAAAATGAATTGGTGAATTAATCAAACCTCATAGGTTTTTAAAACCTATGAGGTTTACCAAAAAATTAAATATTCATAGTTAATCATCATCTATAAAAAACATGAAAGAAAAAGAAAGACTGTCCGACGTTACATGGAAAAAATGGGGACCTTATGTCAGCAACCGCGAATGGGGTTTGGTGCGCGAAGATTACAGTGCAGATGGTGATGCATGGAACTATACCAATCACGACATTGCGGAGGCCAAAACCTACCGTTGGGGCGAAGAAGGGATCTGCGGTATCTGTGATGACCTTCAGAAACTTGTTTTTTCAGTCGGATTCTGGAACAAAAAAGATAAAATGCTGAAAGAACGCTTCTTTGGCCTATCAAACGGTCAGGGAAACCATGGGGAAGATGTAAAAGAATATTTTTATTATCTCGATTCCACGCCTACGCATTCTTACATGAAAATGCTGTACAAATATCCTCAAAACGCATTTCCCTACGAAGATCTCATAAAAACCAACGCAGAAAGAGGAAAAGAAGATCCTGAATACGAATTAATTGATACCGGAATTTTCGACCAAAACGAATACTTTGATATTTTTATTGAATACACCAAAGAAAGTCAGAATGATATTCTGGTAAAACTAACGGTCGTCAATAAATCAGAACAAGAAGCTCCGTTAATCATTCTGCCTACAGTCTGGTTCAGAAATACATGGAACTGGGGATATAATAATTACAAACCTCAGATGAATTCTGAAAATTCAGATTGTATCACTATTAATCATCACGATTTAGAAATCAAAAATGTATACGCAAAAAATGCTCAGAAAATATTATTCTGCGATAACGAAACTAATAATGAAAGACTGTATCAGTCTCAGAACCAGTCAAAATATACCAAAGACGGAATCAACGATTTTATCATCAACGGAAATTCCCAGTCTGTAAATCCAAAAGATTTTGGAACAAAGGCTTCCTTTTTCATCGACGAAAATTTTAAACCAAAAGAAACAAAAACGTTTGAATTCAGACTGTCAGATCAAGATTTAAAACAGCCTTTTCAGGATTTTGAGGAAATTTTGGATTCAAGACAGAAAGAAGCAGACGAATTTTATGCAGACATTCAGTGCGGAATAAAAACAGAAGACGAGAAACTCGTTCAGCGACAGGCTTTTGCAGGAATGCTCTGGAACAAAATGTTCTATCATTACAATGTGGAATGTTGGTTGAAAGGAGATCCTTCACAGGTTCCACCCCCAAAATCCCGTGAACACATCAGAAATTCTGAATGGAAGCACCTCAACAACGAGCATATTATTTCTATGCCCGATAAATGGGAATATCCGTGGTACGCAACGTGGGATCTGGCTTTTCATACCATCAGTTTTTCATTAATTGATCCCGATTTTGCAAAACATCAGCTCAAATTGTTTCTTTTTGAGTGGTATATGCATCCAAACGGACAGCTTCCGGCTTATGAATGGGATTTTAGTGATGTAAATCCTCCCGTTCATGCATGGGCTGTTTTCAGGGTTTTTAAAATAGATGAATATCTGAAGGGTAATCCCGATCTGCAATTTCTGGAAAGTGCTTTTCAGAAACTTTTAATGAATTTTACATGGTGGGTGAATAAAAAAGACAACAACGGAAATAATATTTTTGAAGGAGGATTTTTAGGTCTCGACAACATCGGCGTTTTCGACCGGAATATGCCTCTTCCCAACGGAGAACATCTTGAGCAATCCGACGGAACGAGCTGGATGGCAATGTTTGCTTTAAATATGATGAGAATTGCTCTGGAACTTGCTTTGTATAACAATGTGTATGAAGAAATGGCGATGAAGTTTTTTGAGCATTTTCTGGCAATTGCCAATTCTCTGGACAACATGGGAGAAGAATGTTTCAGTTTGTGGGATGAAGAAGATGAATTCTTTTATGATGCCATTGCTTCGAGCGATGGAGATCATATGTATCTGAAATTAAGGACAATTGTTGGACTTATTCCTATGTTTGCAGTTGAGGTTATCGATGATGAAATGATCGAAAAACTGCCGAATTTCAAGAAAAGAATGAAGTGGGTTCTGGAAAATAAACCGGAACTGGCTGCTTTGGTTTCTCATTGGGAAGTAAAAGGTGATGAATCCAAACATTTGCTTTCTCTTTTAAGAGGTCATCGTTTAAAGAGATTATTAAGCAGAATGCTCGATCCGGATCAGTTTTTAAGCGAATTCGGCGTTCGTGCGCTGTCAAAAGAATATGAAGACAATCCGTTTACCCTAAATCTCAACGGAACAGATTATAAGGTAAAATATACTCCCGCAGAAAGCGACAGCGGACTTTTCGGAGGAAACAGCAATTGGCGTGGTCCGATCTGGTTTCCGATTAATTTTTTAATTATTGAAAGTCTGCAACGCTTCTTTTTTTATTACAGTCCCGATTTTTTGGTGGAATATCCTACCGGAAGCGGAAACTATTCCAATCTTGACGAAATTGCAGAGGCTTTAAGCAAAAGACTGTCTCAATTATTTTTAAAAGATGAAAAAGGAAACCGCCCTTTTAACAGTCAGTATCCCAGATTTCAGACCGATCCGGATTTTAAAGATTATATTTTGTTCTACGAATATTTTCATGGTGATACCGGTCGTGGAGTAGGAGCATCGCATCAGACAGGTTGGACAGGGCTTATTGCCAAAATTTTAATGCCAAGATTTTCACGGAAAAATATTGCAGAATCTGAGACTGAAAGACCGAAAAATGTGGAATTTTAAATCAATAATATCTTACTTAATGCCAATTCTCAGGTATTAATCATTCAAATATCTGCTGAATGACTTCCAGAGAAGCCGGAATTTTAAAATCGGTGATATGGTAATGATAGTACACGAGTAAGCTGTCTAAAAAGTCTTTCCTGAAATTGGAATGTATTTTAATGCCGTAAGGATTTTCAGCAGAAAGAATTCTTTTCCAGATGGCTGAAACTTCTTCTGTAAACAGTTGGTGCATTATTTCATGGGTAAAAGTTCCTGTTTCAGGATCAAGAAATTTTCCTTCGTTCAATAATGGTGCAACGCCCTGAATTTTTAGAATTTTAATTAAAAAAATAAGATGCGACTGATAGTTGCGGCTTTCCAGCTCATCCGTAAATTCTTCAAGACAGAAAAAAATATGATGATTTTTGTTTTCATGTCTTAAATTCTGATTTAAAAAATCTGAAATAAAAAACACAACCGTATTACAGCGAATATCCGTATAAATATCGTTGCTTTTAATCATTTCAAATTTTGAAATCGTCTGGATTCCGTTTCCTTTTACAGGATTTACAGAGAAATTGAGTTTGCTTAACGGCAGAAGAAGGGCTTTTTTCTTATTTTTCTTAGCATATATTCCTTTCAGAAAATAAGACTGAAACCCGTCTTCTTCAGTGAAACAGTGCAGTACTGCATCATTTTCACCATATTTTATATAAGATAATAAAAATCCGCTTTGTGAATTCATTAATTTACGACAGCAATCTTCGCTGTAGCTTTATCGGAGCCGTCTTCATTGGTCATTAATACGAAATATACTCCCGAAGCAACTCTTGTTCCTCTCTGGTTATTGAGATCCCACTCATAATATCCACCTCTTGCCACTGCGGAATGTACAACGTTTCCGGCAGCATCAGCAATTCGGATGTTGGTAACTTCTGCCAAACCTTTAATAGTAACTTTTCCTTTAAAATTAGAATAAACTACAGGGTTTGGATATACCAGAACGTTTCCGAAATTTGATGTTACATCGGCAACATCTCCCTGATACGTCACAATTCCGTCATAAGAAACAAAATATACTTTTCCTGTTTTTTTATCAACTTTAATGTCCGTAATGGTATTTGTTGGAAGTGGAGAGTTTTCTTTGGTAAAATGTTTAATGGTCTGCTGTCCGTCTGCGGAAAGATAATACACACCTCCACCATCAACAGAAATCCACTTATGATCTCCCGCATCCACTTCAATCTGTAAAATCTGCCCGTCTCTGAAAAGTTCTTCACCCAATCCGTTCTGTTCTATAATAATTGGCTCAACGGTTGCGGAAGACGGTGTTTTTATAGCTGAAACAGCGTTTGGTAAAATTCTTAGTCCGGCATCCGTACCGATCCATGCATCTCCGGATTTATCGACCGCTACAGAAAGCGTTCCTCCGGAAGTTGTTGCAAAACCGTTAGGTTGTGTTAAAATATAGGCGGTATCGTCTGAAGTACTTTGTGTTTTCTTTGTATCGTAAGCTATAAAATTATTAGTTCTCGGCGTAGGAATAAAAAGAAGCCCTTCATTGTAAAGAGCTTTCTGGGAAGCTCCAAATTGAGAAGTGGTGTTTTTTATAACAAAGTCATCTCCTGTTCTGTCGTATGCACCGATTGCTGTATAAGGACCAAGTGCAGCACCGTCACCGGAGAAAGCTATAGAAGCAAAAAGATTGTTCGAATCATCAAAAGTCAAACCTACAGGACGCCTTGTGAAGATATTAGTAGTTCCTAAATCATATTTTTTGACGAAAGTAAAATCCTTGTTTCCTGCATTGTATTTCATTTTATAAATTCCGCGTGATCCATCCGTCATGTAGTTTGCAAAAAATACATCAGTTGGATTTACAGGATCTGCAACAACATCCAATACATTGAATACGGTTGAATTTCCTTTAAAATAGGACGGATAGATCCAGCTCATCCCGTCAAAATAATAAAATCCGGGATTTTTTATATTGAAAATAGGGGTATTGAATCTGCTTTCTCTTCCTCCGGTAGAAACCAAAATCTGATTTTCTCCGTAAAGACTGATTTTATAGGCATAATTCTGATAAGGACCATCCGGTTTGAAGGTATTTCCCCCCTCATTTTTAATTCCTGAAAAAATTGTTCCGCCATAAACACTGCTTCCTATAGTGGTTGCAGTGTTACATTCCTCACCAAAAGTTACGTTTGCGTTAAAGTTTCCGTTGGTTCCGAATGTATACACTCTGCTGAGATCCGTAACTACAATACTGTTATTAGTTACTACGACATCATGAACATTGGTAAATGACTGTGAAAGGGGAGTAAAAGCTCCTCCGTTATATAAATAAGCTGTATTGGCTGAAGAAAAGCTCAGAATCCCTTCTGAATCGATATGCTTGAATGTACCTGCCAATTCCGTAGTCCATGTTGAAAAGACAGGAAAGGTAGTATTCATCTCATGGCTTCTAAGACCGGTGTTGGTTACAGAAAACACTTTATTTCCGAAGATCGTGGCTTCATTACTTGCCTGATAAACTCCTCCGGATAAAAAGAATGCAGAATCTTTAAATTCTTTCTTCTTCAAATCGAATATTGAAACACCGTAACCTACAGAAATAACAGCAAGATCTCCGGTAATTGAGATATGGTTGATTTTTTTGCTTCCGTTATATCCGGTCGCAATAGGAATATCAACAACATAAGTAATTCCATCCGGAGTTATGACATCCAGCGAGCCGTTTTGATAACCTACCAAACCGATTTTGTTCTGCGGATTGTAATCAAAAGCTGAAACTTTAACCTCATGCAAACCGTTTGCTTTAGACAGTTTGGTAATTTCACCAGTAGAAATGGTATAGTAGAAAACCCCGCTTTCTGCTGCTGCAACTATTTTTCCGTTATCTTCTTTCATGGCAAGAACATTATTGTAGGAGAATAAGTCTGCCCATTTTTTTGAAGAAATAGTCTGTGCATGTGCAACTTGCAGGGATGCTAAAATACCAAGAGAGATTAAAGAGAGTTTTTTCATGCTTATGCTATTATGCTGCTGTCTATTACCTGATTGTTCCAGGAAATATGTTTTACATTTTTATTAGTATCAAAGAAGAAATCTATTCTGCCCAACAGAAGACCTGCCCATCCTACCTGATTTACCAGAACACTTTTGCCTGCTCTGTTGGTAAAAGTCTGTGGTTCCGGTAAGAAAGTGTGGGTATGGCCACCCAGAATAATATCAATATTTTCTGTTTTGGCAGCTAAAATTTTATCACTTATTTTATTAGGTTCGTCTTTATAATCGTAGCCGATGTGTGAAAGGCAGATAACAAGATCACATTTTTGTTCGTTTTTCAGGAAGTTGGAATAATGTTGGGCAACGTCAACAGGATCGGAGTAAACTGTTTCCCCATATTGTTTTTTGCCAACCAGTCCGTCCAGTTGAATGCCCACTCCGAAAATGCCTACTTTGATTCCGTTTTTATTGAAAATTTTATACGGAGACGTTTTTCCGTCAAGAACAGTATTTTTAAAATCGTAATTTGAACAGATGAAAGGGAATTTTGCATTGGGTAAAACTTTCAAAAATCCGTTCAGACCATTATCAAAATCATGATTTCCCATGGTAGAAGCATCATATTTCATCATGGACATTAATTTAAACTCCAATTCACCGCCGAAAAAGTTGAAATAGGGAGTTCCCTGAAAAATATCTCCGGAATCCAGAAGCAAAACATTGCTTTCCTGATTTCTGATCTGTTGTATTAAACTTGCCCTTCTTGCAAAACCTCCCTGATTGGGATTTTTGGTATAGCTTGCGTCAAAAGGCTCTATTCTGCTGTGCTGATCGTTGGTGTGAAGAATAGTAAGTTTCGTTGCGGACTTTAAATCAAGAATGTTTAATTCTTCCGCCATCATCATATTGGGAGCTAAAGCCATTGCTAAAGTTCCGCTACCTATTGCTTTTAAAAAACTTTTTCTATCCATTACTTTTTACCGATAAAATTTAGACGAACATCTGTACTGGGAACAACTTCAGGAGTTTTCTTAAAATAATCGATGAAAAGATCTCTTAATTTAATTCCTGTCGGGATCATTTCTCCTTTCGAGAAGAATTTCATATTGTCGCCTCCCAAAGCCAGATAATCTGAAGTTGCAATATTATAATCCTGTTCCGGATTTACTGTCTTCCCGTTGATTAAAGTTTTGGTTATCTGTCCGTTATTGGTTTCTATATACAAATGAGACACAGGATTGTTTACCTGATGTTCTGCATAATAATCGAAAAGTCCCTGAAGATCGCTGCCTTTCATTTTTACGATAATCACTTCATTTTCAAAAGGCATTACTTCAAAAACACTTTTCAGTAAAATATCTCCTTTCCCGATCGTGGTACGGATTCCTCCGATGTTGATGAGGGCTGCGTCTACATTTTTCTGTATATTTTTCTTTGCCCAAACATCTGCTCCGTCGAATGTATAGTCTGCTAAAAGATTACCTAAGTTACTGTTATCACCTTGTTTTGTAAGATCTACATTGGTGTGAGAGATCTTTTGGTTCATCTCTTTATCCAGTTTTTGCTTATAAGGCTCGATAATTTTTACAAATTCCTCATCATTTTTTAGCTCATTATTAATAGAAATATTTTTCTGGGTTTTTACCTCTGCAATCTGCATGGAAGAAGCCGATGAAGCCGTCTTACAAGCCGAAAGGGCAGCCAGAGCAATTCCTAATAACAAGAATTTATTTTTCATACGTCGACAATTATATTATTAAGGTATTGGTAATTATCATTCTATTGTATATTGATAAACAATTTAGCTGATAACTCCATTATATCTTTTAGTATATGCAAATATAATTATATGTATAATAAAACATTATTAATTATTAGAAATTCTTCTCACAAATGATTAAATTTGGCAAAAATAATTCTAACAGATGAGCATTTTAAAAGGAGTAGGTGTTGCTTTGGTAACGCCCTTTAATGAAGATTTATCCGTAGATTTCGATAGTTTAACAAAGTTGGTAGACTACAATATCGAAAACGGAACCGGTTATTTAGTTGTTTTGGGAACTACAGCGGAGGCTGCAACGCTTTCTGCTGAGGAAAAGAAACAGGTAATTGAGCATATCATTAAGGTTAATAATAAACGTGTTCCTTTGGTTTTGGGAATCGGCGGAAACAATACTCTTGAAGTAAAGAAACAGATTGAAGAAGCAGATCTTTCTGAATTTACTGCAGTACTTTCTGTTTCTCCTTATTACAACAAACCCAATCAGGAAGGGCTTTATCAGCATTATAAAATGTTGGCTTCAACCGGAAAGAATATTATCATCTACAACGTCCCTTCGAGAACTGGACAAAATGTTGAGGCAGAAACAACGCTGCGCTTGGCAAGAGAATTCCCTAATTTATTCCTGATTAAAGAAGCGGCTCCGAATATTCTTCAGTATTTCGATATTTTAAGAAAGAAGCCGGAAGGTTTCAATCTGGTTTCTGGAGATGATGAATATACGCTTCCTGTAACTTTGGCAGGTGGAGCAGGGGTAATTTCTGTAATAGGGCAGGCATATCCTAAAGAATTTTCTACCATGGTTCAGTTGGCTTTTGATAAAAAAGTGGATGAAGCCTACGAAATCCATAACAAGCTGGTTGAGATCACGAGACTGATTTTTGCTGAGGGAAATCCTTGCGGAATTAAAGTGATTCTTGCAGAAATGGGAATCATCAAAAACTATCTGAGACTTCCTTTAGTAGCTGCTTCAGAAGGGCTTCATGCTAAAATTAAAACTGAAATGGGAAATATTTAAAAGAAAGTTATTAATCTGCTTTGCAGTGATTTGTATATTTATAACATCATTTTGAAGCGATTCCAAAATATCAGGTGAAAGAATCAGTTCTTTCACCTTTTTCAATTTTTAAAATGTAATTAAATGAAATTAACAGAAGCTACAGAAAAAGATATTCCGATGATTCAGGATTTGGCAAGAAGATCCTGGGAAAGTGCATATAAGGGGATTATCTCGAATGAACAGATCAATTATATGTTGGAGAAAATGTATTCAGAAGAGGAAATTTCATCCCATTTAAAGAATCCGGATTATCATTATTTTTTAATTTTTGATGAAAGTAATCATTCTTTTGAGGGTTTCATGGGATATGAAAACGGTTACGAAGATGCCACAACGAAGCTTCACAGGATTTATCTGGTTCCGGAAAGTAAGGGGAAAGGTTTTGGAAAAGAAGCCCTAAGCTTTTTAAAACAGAAAATTTCTGAGAGTAATGATAAAAGAATTATTCTGAATGTGAATAAAGATAATAACGCTAAACATTTCTACGAATCTCAGGGATTTAAAGTATATGATGAGGTGGTTCTGGATATAGGAGACGGTTTTGTAATGGATGATTACCTGATGGAATTCAAGCTTTAAAGAAAAGAAGATTGGAATTTTATAAATCTTAAACATAATTCTATAAAATGTGATTTATTTATTTTTCGCATCTTTGCTGTACCAAATCACCTTCAAAAGTACATTCATATGCTTGGTGCTAAGCTTTATTGGCTTTTTATCAGTATATTTTTTTTCATCCTTAGTGTTTAAATTCCTGTATTTATTAATGCAGGAGTTTTTTATTTATGCAAAAAATAGCAGATTTTTATTATTTCACTTTTAATTGAAATAAAATTTTTATATTTACATTGAAACATTAAAGGATATATAAAAGATGAAAATGTACGTAAAATTTGACTTCAATACCCTCTGTAAAAAGATTCTTGATGAGAAACTTCGGGAGCACGGTCTTAAATACAGGCTTCTGAATTTCGGAGAAGTAGAGTTCTATGAATCTCTTACCCAGGAACAGCACAAGAATTTTAAAAAAAACCTTGAAGATTACGGAATAGAAATAATTGAAAATCAAAAGGCTGCGTTGGTACAAAAAATTAAAGATGCCATTGTAGAACTTATATCTTCCGAAGAAGGAATCTCTGTAAAAGCTTCCATTTACATTGCCGAAAAACTCAATCACAGCTACGGATATCTTTCGAATTTGTTCTCGGAGATTACCCATACTTCCATTGAAAATTTTCTCATTATCCGTAAAATAGAGTTTGCAAAAGAACTGATCATCAGTAAAAAGCTTAGTTTTACGGAGATCGCTTACCGCTTAAATTATTCCAGTGTAGCACATCTCAGCACACAGTTTAAAAATACAACGGGAATGACACCTTCTCAGTTCCAGAAAATTATTTCGCTGAGGAGAAAATTATCCCATATCAACGAACAATATCTGAAGGCTGTATGACCAAAGATTATCTGAATATAATTCTTGTAGAAGAGGACGAAGGAAAACGAATCTTTTTTGAAAATATATTTTCGGACTCAAAAATTGCCCTTAAAACAAATTCTTTTCACAAGATAAAATGTGTGATGGATTTGCTGGATGAAGAAGATATTTTGATTCCTGAAATGTTCTGGATTAATAAAGATATTATTGCAAAAGACGATTTTGATTTTTTTTCAGTAATACAATCACATATGAAGTTTAATGATACTGTGATTGTTATTTATTCGGAAAGTTTTAAGAATGACGAAGAAGACGATTTTTTGGTAAAAGGAATTAATGTTATTATGAAACTTCCTGATAATTATACAGATATGAAGAAAAAAGTGAGTGAGATTATCGCGATAAACTGGCAATATCACACTTCGGGATTCAATAAAAATAATTTTATCATGAAAGTGTGAAAAATTTGATTAAATTATTTTGGAATTAAAATTAAATTTTTATATTTGTAAAGTAATACTCACACAAAGGTGATAATTAAGTAGAAAATACATTGATTATCTCTTGAGAAATTACCGAAATTGGAACACAGATTTATCATATCAAAAAACGATAAATGAAGAATGAAAATTGTTTCAGTTTTTGAAAAAATTATATAAATCACAATGTTAGTTAAACAAAATGAATTATAATAATTTCCAATTAAAAGCGCAGAAGATCTTTAAACAAAACGGTACAATCATGAAAACTTAGTACTGCCAAAGGAGAATATATCGTTTCATTTTTTCAAATCCTTTGTCAGAAACCTAGTTAGTTTTTATAAATAAGCAATTGGAAACTTAATTCATTTTGTTTTTTTTACATCATTTTTTAAGCTTAAACATCATTACAATTACTATATTCATCACACCACATCACAAAATATTAAGCGAAAGGCTTATGTGAATTTTAAAGAAGTAAAGTAATTTTTCTTCAAATAACAGTTTTATAAGGGGGAACCGCGTGAAGACAAGATCTTTTCGCGGTTTTTTGTTTTCAGGAGATTTTACTCCATTTATTTTTTCCTTTGTAATTTCTCAGATAATCATTTTTAATAATCTGGTTTTCCGGTCTGGATAATAGCGGATCTGCTTCAAGTATTTTTTCTACCGTTTTTTTTGTTGCTTTGATAATGGCGGCATCATTCACAAGATCCAGTCTTTTAAAATCCACAACACCACTTTGCTGAGTCCCCAAAATATCTCCCGGACCGCGAAGCTGCATATCTACCTCAGAAATTTTGAAGCCGTCATTGGTTTCCACCATCGTTTTAATACGCGTTCTGCTGTCTTTAGACAATTTATCCGAAGTCATCAGAATACAATAGCTCTGTTCCGCACCACGACCGACACGTCCGCGAAGCTGATGAAGCTGGGAAAGCCCGAATCTCTCAGAACTTTCAATGACCATAACCGAGGCATTCGGGACATTTACACCCACTTCAATTACTGTTGTTGCGACCATAATTTCTGCTTTTCCGGAGGCAAAATAATTCATGGCAGCATCTTTTTCATCCGGTTTCATCTTTCCGTGGAGCATGGCTACGTTATAGTGTGTGAAATTATCCATCACATTTTCCAGACCTTCCATCAGATTTTTGTAGTCTAACGTTTCAGATTCTTCAATTAAAGGATAAACGAAGTAAACCTGCCGTCCTTTCTGGATTTCCTCGCGGCAGAAATTATAAACATAAGCGCGGTCTTTTTCCCTTCTGTGAGCCGTGATGATGGGTTTTCTTCCAACAGGAAGCTCATCGATAACCGAGACATCAAGATCCGAATAAAAACTCATTGCAAGAGTTCTAGGAATTGGCGTTGCTGTCATAACCAGAATATGAGGCGGAATTTTATTTTTTGCCCAAAGTTTTGCTCTTTGTGCTACACCAAACCGATGCTGCTCGTCGATAATTGCCAACCCGAGATTCTTAAATTTTACTTTATCTTCCAAAACCGCATGAGTTCCCACAAGAATAGAAAGTTCGCCGTTTTCCAATTCTTCATGAATTTTATTCCGTTCGGACTTTTTTGTAGAGCCTGTTAAAAGTCTTATTTTAACTTCCGTCTTTTCTAAAAGTTCTTTAATTCCGTTATAATGTTGCTGGGCAAGAATTTCCGTAGGAGCCATGATGCAGCTCTGGAAACCGTTGTCTTTTGCTATAAGCATCGTTAAAAGAGCAACCATGGTTTTTCCGGAACCTACATCTCCCTGCAAAAGCCGGTTCATCTGGATCGGACGTTTCATATCCATCCGGATTTCTTTGAGTACTCTTTTCTGAGCTCCCGTTAAATCAAACGGAAGATGATTTTCATAAAAATCATTAAAATAATCTCCGACAACAGGGAACGGATTTCCTGCAGTATGGCTTTTGTGATGAAGTTTTTTCAGCCCGAATCCTAACTGAAAGAAAAATGATTCTTCAAATTTTAAGCGGTAATCGGCTTTCTCAAAATGCTCCATATCCTTCGGAAAATGAATATTGAGATAGGTGTGCTGCCTTGATAAAAACTTAAATGCCTTCATCAGATAATCCGGAAAATTCTCATGGATAAGATTCGGGATTTCTTTGCATACATTTCGTAACACAACCTGAAAAAACCGCTGATTCAGTCCTCTTTTGGTCAGCTTTTCCGAACTTGGATAAATAGGTCTTAAACGGTTTTCGGAATCTTTCTTTTCTTCAATTTCTATTTCGGGATGCGGCATCGAAAACTGGTTGTTGAAAACATTGATTTTCCCGAAAATAAAAACTTCTTTATTCACAGGAAGCTGTTCTTTCAGCCATTTTGAATACTGAAACCAAACCAGATCCATCGATCCTGTATCATCATTGAATTTCGCCGAAAGCCTTTTGGTTTTTCCGGTCTGTATTTCCTGAACGTTGGTAATTTTCCCTTTCAGTTGCACGTCTGTGGAAACGTCTCCAAGCTGCGAAATTTTATGAACTTTACTTTTATCCAGATAACGGAGCGGGTAGAAGTTCAGCAGATCTTCCACGGTGGAAATTCCCAGAACGCTTTTGATGAGTTTGGCTTTTTCCGGACCGATTCCTTTTACGTATTCTATGGAGGTTTCTAAATTCATTTTTAGGAGCCACGAATTTCGGGAAAAATTAGAAATTAAAAAAGGCTCTCATTGCTGAAAGCCTGTATTTTTATTCTTTTATTTTAGATTTAAATTTTTTCTGATAATCTTCCCACTGCTCCCGCGAACGGATTTTCTTGAAAAGATCTTTAGAAATAAATTCCAGATAAGGTTCTAATTCCTTTGCAGATAATTCTCCCTGCAAAATGGTGATCGGATTACCGCTTTCATCCAGAAAAACCGTACTCGGAACGGCTGCAACATTCATATACTGAGTAAATTCGTGTAAGGAATTTCTTCCTTTCTTATGTTCCGTATTCGGATTAGAAAACTTTCTTCCAAAAATTTCGATCTCCTTTTTATCTTCCGCATTGAATTTTACCGGATAATAACTTTCATTCAGCATATCAGAAATTACCAGATGTCCGTATGTTTTTTTATCCATGATCTTACACGGAGCGCACCAGTCTGCGTAAAAATCGATGAGAATTTTTTTAGGATTTTCTTTCTGTGCTTTCAGTGCTTCTTCAATCGTCATCCATTTTACCTGCGCAAAACTGAAAGTGACCAGAAAGAGTGCTATTAAACTTATAATTTTCTTCATGATTTGGTATTTTTGAAGTAAATGTAAGCATTTACTTATTTTTATTTTACATCCTGCATTAATTTTTTCACAAGCGGGGAAATCAAAATTAATACCACTCCGGCAATTACCGCGTATAATCCCAATTGTTTATATCCATCGGTATAAGTGATCAAAGCATCATAGTTGGTAGAACCTTCTTTTGCAGTCGCCAAACCTGCCCCGATAATTCCTGCCACGTACTGTCCGTAAGCCGAAGCCAGAAACCACATTCCCATCATCATTCCCTGAAGGTTTTTCGTGGAAAGTTTCGTCATAATGGATAATCCAATAGGAGAGAGGCATAGTTCTCCCAGCGTGATAACGAGTAAAGCGATGGTAAAGAAATTAAGAGAAGTAATCCCTTGAAGATTGGCAAAAAGTCTCGTTGCGAACAAAATATAGTATCCTAAACCTAAGAAAATGAATCCGAGACCAAATTTAATAATGGTGTTTGGTTCAATTTTTCTTTTACCCAGCCAGATCCAAAGTAATCCGATTAAAGGAGCTAAAAAGATAATAAAGAATGCACCTCCGGAATTATTAACGCCATTCGGATCTAATCCTAATAGATCTTTATTTAAATTCTTTGCCGCGAAAATGCTTAACGAACCGCCGCTTTGTTCATAAATTCCCCAAAATAAAATGGAAAACAGGATGAACACTAGTGCTGCCCAAAGTTTATTACGTTCAGCAGGGGTTACTTTGGTCATTTCATAAAATAAATAGATCAGAGTAAGCGGTCCTATTGTCCACATAAAATAATCCGTATATTCTGTTTTGGCAACCATCACCATGATGATCGGAACAAAGATTAATGACAATACATATACTCCATATTCCTGCCATTTTGGGATAGGTGAGGACTTTACCTCATTTTCAGAATGTCCCGGCTGAAGTCCGATCGTTCCTAAGCTTCTCTGGGTAAAAACAAAATTAATTAAACTGATAACCATTACCACAGCAGCTAATCCGAATGCAATATTCCATCTTAACATTTCAGGAATGACACCTGATAATATCTCTCCCTTTCCGATGGCAATACAAAAATATCCTCCCAGTAATGCACCAAGGTTGATTCCTGCATAGAAAAGCGAAAATCCGGCATCTGCTCTTGAATCATTCGGTTTATAAAGCTGACCGACCATTGATGAAATGTTGGGTTTAAAGAAACCTGTTCCCACTACAGTAAACGCGATTCCCAGAAAGAAAAACTTATGAGGATCTGTTGCAAGAATTAAACTTCCGACAATCATTAAAAGTCCACCCCAAAATAAAGATTTTCTGAAACCTAAAATTTTATCTGCAAACAACCCTCCGATAAAGGTAAAAGCATAGACGAAAGCCTGCGTTGCACCATATTGAAGATTGGCTTCACTTTCATGAAAATTAAGCTGCGAGATCATGAAAAAGACAAGCATTCCTCTCATTCCGTAGAAGCAGAAGCGTTCCCACATTTCGGAGAAGAAAAGGCTCCAGATCTGTTTTGGATATTTCCCTTTAAAATTTTGTATTTCGTCTAAAGTTAAACTCATAATTGTTTATATGATTAAATTTTAATTATATTTTCAGTTTCTGTAATCCATCACAGTGACGTCTCAACGGATGAACATACTAAAATATAAAAAACCTCCGACTTAGCGGAGGTTTTTAATTTATTTTATTTGATGCGGATTAGTTTACACCGTGCATCATTTTCTTTAAGATTGGTGAAATTAACGCCAATATTACAGCAGCAATACCACAAAGAACAACGAATACCATGAAGAATTCAAATAAGTTGTGGATCTCAAATCCTACAAAAGTCGGATTTGCCAACGGCAACTGTGCTTTTTCGAAAGCAGCAACCTGATCTGCATTTAAAGTCACTTTTTTATCTAAAACATCCTGAAGGTTAATTCCCATTTCCTGCGCCTTAGAGAATTTATCTCCCGTTGCAGGAATCAATGCTCCCAAAGAACCTGCTAAAGCATAACCTGCAGCATTGGAAATAAAGAATACTCCGTATAATAAGGATGCAAATCTTTTTGGAGCCAGCTTACCTACCAATGATAATCCGATAGGAGATAAACAAAGTTCACCACAAGTCTGGATGAAATACAGTAACATTAACCATTTGATTGCCAATAATCCTGAGTTTCCTAAATCTTTTACGTTATGTGCGATGATGAAGTAACTTAATGCGATTAAAGCCAATCCCATTGCCTGTTTCATCGGGGAAACCGGTTCTTTTCCTTTAGCTCTTAATTTGTCCCAGATCAAACTGAAAGGAACAGCCAAAGCAACAACGAAAATACCATTGAAAATCTGTACCATTGAGGGAGGCATATTCCATCCTAAAATGTTTCTGTCGGTTTGATTATCAGCGATAAATGTTAATGAAGATCCGGCCTGTTCGAAAGCAGCCCAGAAGAAAATAATGAAGAATGACACGATATAGATTACCCAGATTCTCTGTCTTTCCACTTTATTTTCGGCAGAACTCATGATCAGGAATGCTAGAGAAATCCCTGCTGCATAAATGAAAGGATAAATAATTCCTTTAATAAGCTGTCCCATTTCTACGGCTTTAAATCCGAATTCTCCTACCAGAAGATATCTGAAAGCAAAGAAAAGAACAACAAACAATCCTCCAGTAATTCCTAAAGCGGATCCTGAGAATTTAGCAGTCTGCGTTTCTCCTTCTTCAAAATCTGCGCTTGTATTATTTTTAGGTAATCCACCGATAGGTCTTCCTTCCGGTGTAACTACATATTTATTTTTAAGAATAAAGAACGTAATGGTACCGATAACCATTGCAATAGAAGCGGCTAAGAATCCCCATTTGAATGCGAAAATATCTCTTACACCGGTTGTCGCATCTTTTACGTCTCCTACGTACGGACAGATAAACTGTCCCAAGAATGCACCAATGTTGATTCCCATGTAGAAAATCGTGAAAGCAGAGTCTAGTTTTGATTTTTCCTGTTTCGGATAAAGGCTTCCTACCATCGAAGAAATATTCGGTTTGAAAAATCCGTTACCGAAAATGATGATGAAAAGAGCAAGCCACATAAACATTTTGGCACTGTCTAAGCTTCCTGAAAAGGTAGAAGCACTAATGAAAAGCAAAAACTGGCCAATTGCCATTAATGTTCCTCCGATAAGAATTGCGTTTCTGTTACCGATATATTTGTCGGCGATGAAACCTCCCAAAAGCGGAGTAAGATAACATAAAGCTAAAAATCCACCATAGATGATTGCTGCATCAGCTTCTTTTATCAATAAGGAATTTACCATGAAGAGCGTTAATAAAGCTCTCATTCCATAAAAGTTGAAACGCTCCCACATTTCTGTTCCGAAAAGAACCCACAATCCTTTCGGATGTCTGGAATTCTTGTTCTCTACAAATTCATCCGGTTTCGGACTCAATGCTTCAGTATTATCCATTTTTATTGTTAATTTTTGTTAAGACTGACAAATATAGTTTTTTTTGTGTTTTCAGCAAGGTTTTAATTTTATATTTAAATAAAAAAGCCGCAGAATAATTCCGCAGCTTGCTTTTCTGTATTGTGAACAGGGATTAATGCCCTTTTTCTTTCATGATTTTGTTTAATCTTTTCAGCATGGATAAGCCTAAAAGGGTTGCAAATATCAACAAAGCAAAATTCACTAAAAAGTAATTCATTTTATTGTCATAATTGTACCATGTACTGGCTAAAATTCCGGAAAGTTTGTTTCCTACGGAGTTAGCAAGGAAAAATCCGCCCATCATCAACGCTGTAATTCTTGCAGGAGAAAGTTTGGAAACGAAGGATAATCCCATTGGTGAAAGACATAATTCTCCTACGGTAATGACTCCATAACTTGCAACCAGCCACCACGGCGAAACTTTTACAGCACCGTTATCTCCAGCCCAGACTGCTAAAACCATCACTAAACAGGATAATCCTGAAATGAAAAGTCCCAAAACAATTTTTGTAGGCGTCAAAGGCTCTTTTCCTTTTCGTCTCAATAATGCCCAGAAACCTACTATAACCGGCGTTAAAGCGATTACCCAAAACGGATTGATGGACTGAAACAATTCTGTATTGTAAAGATAGGTTTTAGCCTGAGGATTTTTTTCCAGTTCTGCTCGTTGTTCGGAAGAAATATTTTTAAAATAAACATCTTTTCCCTGAACTTTTATTGTGTTTCCGTCTTTATCTTTCTGGGACTGGAACTGATCGTCGTAAACAGGAACTTCTTTGTCTTCATAACTTTTTCCGTCTACCATGTAAATGCTTTCCAAAGGTTTTTCCATGGAAGCAGGTACACTTCTGTCGGTGTAATAATTTGCCCATCTCGTTAAAGCGGTTCCGTTTTGTTTGAAAACTGCCCAAAAGAACATACTGATGAGGAAAACCGATAATAAGGCTCCGATCGACGATTTTTCGTCCGGTTTTGCCTTAAAATAAAGGGAAGCATAGAAGTAAATAACAGGAACACAGGCAAAAATAAAGGCATCTGTATTGTCGCTTCCGAAAATATTTCCGGGAATAACCCAGCCGATTGCTCCTGCAATAATTGCCGGTAAGAATACTTTCATTAATATTTCAGAAAGTTTGGTGTCTCCTTCCTGAACAGGCTTCATCTGAGCGGCATGAATGTAGTGTTTTCTGCCGATGGTAAAAATAATCAATCCGACCAGCATTCCGACTCCGGCAGTGATGAAGGCTTCACCCCAACCGAATTTGTTTCGCATAAAAGCCGCAATAATGTTGCAGATAAATGCGCCGATGTTGATTCCCATGTAAAAAATATTGTATCCGGAATCTTTATTGGCTTTATAAGGTTCTTCGGAATATAAATTTCCAAGCAAAGTTGAAATAGTAGGTTTAAAGAAACCGTTTCCGATGATAATGAGCGCTAAAGAAGAGTAAAATAATGTGAGATCTTTAAAAATACCCATTCCGATATATCCTGCAGCCATCAGAACGCCTCCGATATAAATGGATTTGATGTATCCTAAAACTCTGTCCGCAAGAAATCCTCCGATAAAAGGAGTTAAATACGTCAAAGCAATATAAGTTCCGAAAATATCGTCCGCAGTTTTATCGGGAAGTCCGAGACCGCCTTTTGCTCCGGTAGGCTCAATTACATATAATACAAAAATTCCGAGGATAAGATAGTACCCGAAACGCTCCCACATTTCCGTAAAGAAGAGGAAAGGCAATCCTTTAGGATGTTTAGTCTTCATAGTTTACAAATTTCAAATTTCACAAATATAGAATTTTAAAAATAATAATCGAATTTTATTAACTTTGATGGAAATAAAGATGAAGAAAATGGAAATTACGTTAAAAGATTTAGAAGACAATATCAGAACACTTCCTGAAAATTTTTATGAAGAGGTGAATGATTTTATTAATTTTTTGAAGACAAAACATTTCAAAAGCAAGTCTCATCATATTCCTGAATGGCAAAAAGAAGAAACAGGAAGAAGGGTAGAATATTTACGTGAAAACCCTCAAAGTTTTGT
The DNA here is from genome assembly GCF_014218915.1 of Chryseobacterium sp. C2(2020). Classification (NCBI taxonomy): domain Bacteria; kingdom Pseudomonadati; phylum Bacteroidota; class Flavobacteriia; order Flavobacteriales; family Weeksellaceae; genus Chryseobacterium; species Chryseobacterium sp. C2(2020). The sequence continues at coordinate 32,065 of NZ_JACLCT010000024.1, read as the reverse complement.
TTCTGAGTCTGAAATGGATGATTATTTAAATAATCTCGAAAGTGGCGACTAAATTAATTTACGGTCATTTTGTAAAGCAGGATTTAAAAGAAATTAACGATTGGTACAGGAAAATTGATAAAAAATTATGGAACAGATTTCTTATTGATTTTCGGAATAAAATCGATTTAATAAAGGAAAATCCATTGTCCTTTGAACTTAAATATGGCGACACTCGAATCGTTTTTCTCAAAAAATTTCCCTTTGGAATTCATTATTCTTACAGCGAAGAGAAAAATCTAATTGAAGTATATTCTGTCTTTCACACTTCCAGAAATCCTGAAGAATGGAATGACAAAAAATAAAAAAGCCGAATCTTAAAAAGAGATCCGGCTTTTTTTATGCTTAAATTTTCGAATTATAAATTCTCCAAAATAAAATCAGTCATTTTCTGATACAGTTGTGGTCTTGTCTGTCCGCCATAAATTCCGTGGTTTTTATCCGGATAAGCCATAAAATCAAACTGTTTTTTGTTCTGGATCAAAGCTTCCGAAAATTCCATAGAATTCTGGAAGTGTACGTTATCATCGGCAGTTCCGTGAATTAATAAGAATTTCCCTTTCAATAAATTCGCATATTCAGTCGGGGAGTTTTTATCGTATCCGTCCGGATTTTCCTGCGGTGTTCTCATGAATCTTTCTGTGTAAACAGAATCATAATATCTCCAGTTCGTTACCGGTGCCACTGCGATTCCCATTTTGAAAACATCGGCGCCTTTTGTCATTGCCAGACTCGTCATATACCCTCCGAAGCTCCATCCGAACATTCCGATTCTGGATTTATCAATGTATGATTGATTTCCGAACCATTTTGCTGCCGCGATCTGATCTTCAATTTCATATTTCCCTAAATTCATGTATGTCACTTTCTTGAATTTAGCGCCTTTATAACCTGTTCCGCGTCCGTCGACACAAGCTACGATATATCCTTTCTGAGCAAGCATTTCAAACCAGATTCCGTTTCCGTTGTCCCATGAATTGGCAACCTGCTGAGAACCGGGACCAGAGTATTGGAACATAAACAATGGATATTTTTTGTTTTTATCAAAGTTTTTAGGCTTGATGATCCATGCATTCATCTGATCTCCCGCTTCATTCGGAATTGTAATAAATTCTTTTTCTACGAAATTATCAGCTTTTAATTTCTGTAGCTGAGCTTCATTATTCTGAAGTTCTTTTACCGTTTTACCGTTTCCGTCCTTTAAAACATAAGTATAAGGTTTTGCAGCCGTAGAAGAAGTTTCGATGAAATAATTATAGTTTTTGCTGAAATTGGCAGAATTATTTCCTTCCGCATTGGAAATCAACTGGGATTTTCCGTTTTCGATATTTACTTTGGAAACTACTTTATTGATGCTTCCTTTTTCTGTGGTCTGAATGTAGATCTCCTTTGATTTTGGATTAAATCCGTAATAATCTGTTACTTCCCAGTTCCCTTTCGTAACCTGCTTTTTCAGTTTACCATCTTTATCATACCAGTACAAATGGCGGTTTCCGTCTCTTTCGGAACCCCAAAGGAAAGAATTGTCCTCTAAAAATTCTAAAGTCGGGCTGTCTGTATCGATCCATTTTTCATCGGTTTCGGTGAATAATTTCTGTACAGCTCCGGTTTTTGTATTGACTTTTAAAACATCAGAAGCATTCTGAATTCTGTCTGAAGTAATTAAAACAATTTCGTCCGGTTTTGCTGTCTGAATTACATTCGGAATATAATAATGCTTGAAACTGTCTAAATTAACGGTTGTCTTTTTACCGTCACTCAACTGATAAATATGTGCTGAAGCAACAGAGTTTTTTTCTCCTGCTTTTGGATATTTGTAACGCATTTCGCTTGGATAAAGCGTTTTGCCGTAAATCGGAATATAGATTTCCGGAACTTCCGTTTCGTCTAATTTTACGAAAAGAATCGCATCCGAGTTCTTTGTCCATTCGTACAGTCTTGCATGTCCGAATTCTTCTTCATAAACCCAGTCTGCAAGTCCGTTTAAAATTTTATTTTTAACACCGTGCTGCGTAATCTGTGTGATTTTTCCTGAATTCAGATCCTGATAAAAAAGATTGTTATCTGCAATAAAAGCCACTTTTGTAGCATCCGGTGAAAATCTTGGCTCCTGAACAAATTTTCCGTCATTAAGACTTACTGTTTTTCCGGATTTAAGATCTTTTACTTCATATTTTCCTAAAAACGAATGTCTGTAAATCGGTTCACTGTCTTTCAGTAACAAAATTTTAGATTCATCATCAGAAAATTCATAGCTCTGGAACTGTCCGTCCACAAGGTTTCCTTCTTTTTGAGAAGTTTTGTAAGAATATTTTGCAATTCCTCCCTGTTCGATAACCAGATAATTTTCACCGTTTTTCATGGAGGTAATTCCGGCAATGCCTTTTCCGCGGTAATATCCTGAATATATTTTATCTAAAGTAATTTCCTGAGCGGATAAACTTTGAAATGCCACAGCAACTGTAAGCGTTAGTAAGAATTTTTTCATTTCTAATTTTAAAAGATTTCAAATATAATAATTTTTAAAATGGTAAAAAAAGCTTTTTAAATCTCTGATTTTGGCAGTAAAATTGGATATATTAAGATACAATCAAATTAAAATATAATTATGGAAACGAATGCTTTTAACCAAAAACTGAACCGATACGAACTGGACGATAGAATAATATATACAGGATTTTCAAGCTATAAAGACGCACAGGAATGTGCCGATAAAAAAGGAGGAGAATTGGTTGAAGTGGGCTTCAAAGACGGAAATGATAATCCTGAAATCTGTAACGAAGCCGGACTGATAGAAAAAAAATTGCATTATTTCGTAGACGCGGGAGATGAATATAAATTTATCCATTCTTCAGATCCCGGATTCAGAAAATATGCCGATGAATTACAGAAGATTAAAGCGAAACAGCAACAGTCTCCACCCGATGAAAGATACATCGCCAATTTTGAAATCGAAAATATTGAAGACCCGATTGTAGTGATAAAAAATGATCATTTTGAATCGGTAACTTCCAGAGAGCGTTCTAAATATCTGAAGCACGCCCAAGTGTATGAAATTGCTGTGTCTTTACCTAAATCTTAAAAATAAATAATATGAGCAGGACAAAATATTCAGAAAAAGCTCAGGATAAAATAGGAAAAGTAATGCACGAATTCAAGGAAGGAAAGCTGAAATCTTCTTCCGGAGAAAAAGTGACCAACAGAAAACAGGCAGTTGCCATTGGTATTTCTGAAGCGAAACAGGAGGGCTTAAAAGTCCCTAAAAAGAAAAAAGATTAACCTAAATAAACAAGGCTTGGAAAAATTTTCCAAGCCTTGTTGTTTCATTTATTGAACCATTAAGGTCGATTTAAGAAGTTAAGCCAGATTAAGATGAATCATTTCTGATTTTAATGTAGCATCACCAAAACTTAAATAATGCTTAACTTCTTAAATCGACCTTAATGGTTTAAAAGCTTATTAACAATTAACAATTAACAATTAACTTTAATCATTATACATAATTCTGTAATATTCATCCGCCATTCTGTCGCTGTTAAACTGATCTTTCACGTCATTCATAGAATTGTACTGGATTTTTCTCCACTGATCCGGCTTGTCATAATACGTAGGAAGAATTTCGTTTTCCAGAATTTCATATAACTTGTTAAGATCATAATTATCCTGTTCGTAGATGCTCATGTTGGCATAATCTGCTTTCGGAACCACAAAAGAATTTTCTCCATGTTTAGCAAATTCAGGGATCCATCCGTCATCTGTGGAAAGATTTACAGAACCATTCATGGAAGCCGTCATTCCGGAGGTTCCGGAAGCTTCTCTCGGAACTCTCGGATTATTCAGCCAAAGATCAGAACCCTGCTTTAAAGATTTACTCAAAGACAGTTCATAGCCTGTAAGAACTGCCATATTTTTATGATTTTTGCTTTCCTCCACCAAAGAATTGAATGTAGAAATTGCAGAATAATCCATTGGATAAGGTTTTCCCGCCCAAATGATCTGAACCGGATATTTCGGATGATTTAGCAATTTGTAGAATCGGTCTTTGTCATGTAAAAGCAGATCGGCACGTTTATATCCTGCAAATCTTCTCGCCCAGACAATGGTAAAAACATTTGGATTGAATAAATTTCCGGTCTGGTCGGCTACGATTTTAAATAATCTTTTCTTTAAATGCTTTTTACGGTAATCGAAAACCGTTTCGTCGTTTTCGTCTTTTGCATTGTAAAGCGGTTTGTCTGCCCAATATTTGAATTCCTGCGCATTGGTAATTGAAGTAATCTCACAGATTCCCGGATATTTGCTCCACATTGCTCTGGAAACCACTCCGTGAAGCTGAGAAACTCCGTTTGCTATTCTTGCCATTTTCAGCGCGCAAAGAGAATGGTTGAAACGGTCGTCATCAGAACCTTCGATATTTTTTACCTCTTCCATACTGAAGCCTGAAAAATAAGACATATCATAACATAGTCTCATATTGTGCTTTTCATTTCCAGCTTCTTCAGGAGTGTGCGTTGTGAAAACCAGCTTTTCTTTCACTTTATTCAGGTTTCCGCCGTATTTTTTCAGCAGATGGAAAGCTGCAGGAAGTCCGTGGGCTTCATTTAAATGATAAACATCTCTTTCAATGTTCATTTCATCCAGCAATTTTGCGCCTCCTTTTCCTAAAAGAATATATTGTGCCAGTTTCGTAGATTCATTGGCATCATATAATTTATGACAGATGGTTTTAGAAATGTGGTCATTTTCAGGAACATCCGTTGACAGGAAAAACATTGGAGCCGTGTGGAAAATCTCAGGATCAAGGTACCATACTTTTACCCAAACCGGAGCGCTGTGGATTTCTATCTGAAATTTTATGCCGGTGTCTTCCAGAAAGCTGTAAATTTTCTTCGTCCATGTCGGCTGTAACGTCTGGTCATGATTTCTTGCCTGATCGTAATACCCGAATTTCCAGAGAATTCCGATTCCGATAAGATCCTGTTTCAGATTGTAAGCACTTCTCATGTGGGAACCCGCCAGAAATCCTAATCCTCCCGAATATATTTTCAGCACCTGCTCAATCGCAAATTCCATAGAAAAATAAGCAACTTTCTTGGAATACTGCGGATTTACGCTAAAAGGTATTTTAAAATTTTTAAAATCCATGTGTAACAGTTTATTAAGTGAGGAGGCAAAGGTATTAATTATGAAAATAAACTCTACATTAATTATTTTATAAATTAACATTAAAAATACTTTTTGAATCTGTTTTTTATTTACCTTTAATAGGTAAATTTTTGATAATCAAAACTTCATGATCTGAAACCGGAAGCTTTATGTCTTCCATAACAATAAAATAATAAGCAGATGAAAAAGGCATTTTCTGATGAAGATTTAATTAAAAATCTGAGCTTATATTATCTGAACCGACACTTGAAAAAGAAGCCGATAGAAAAGTATCACCGTAAGATCGACGAATCTCCGCTTCACGACCGCGAAAAATATAAAAAGAAAGCGGAAATTTTACTGCTCAACTCCTTTATGCATCATTTCCCTGAAGTTAAGTTTGAAGATTTAACCTGCGAAAGCCCCGACTTTATCGCAAAATTCAACGACAAGAAAATCGGAATCGAACTTACCGAAGTAATCAATCATCTTGAAATGAAGAAAGTTGAAAGCAATCTGAACAAGATTTTCCGTCAGGCAGAAATACTATTGGAACAGGAAGACACTACGAAATTTCGTGGTGTTTATTTTTTAGAATTTCACTCAAATATCAAACTGGATTCTCTGGAAAATCAGCAGGAAATTATTTTAAATATCTGTAAAAGCATCAAAAAAGGAAAACCTGCAGGAAATGTAAAAGGAATCCGAAAGTCTTTCCACCGCAGAAATGTTTTTATTACCCATGAATACAATATGAATCTTTTTGATGAATTATGTTCTGAGAAAATTGTAGAGCTGATTGAAAAAAAGAACGAAAAATTTCCTTACTACGATACTTCGGTCGACGAATGTTGGCTCGTTATTGTTTCGGATATGAATTCCATCGCTTCGCGCTATACTTTTATTCAGGATAAAGAACATCTGCAAAAGGTAAAAAGCCCTTTTCACAAGATTTTTCATCTCGAAAATCTTTGCGGAAATATCACAAGTATCAAGTAATCGCTGGAAATATTTCATTTTTAATCAACTTTTATTGAATTATTTTCGTTGAATCTGTTATTTTTAATTGGAATTGTTTATATTTGATAGACAACAAATTACCTCATAAATTAATAACCAAATTCAACATGATATGAAAAAAACTCTACTTCTTTTCTTGCTTTTTATTTCATCTTTTATTTTCGCTCAGGCAGACTGTTCATCAGCACTTGCGGTATGCGGAAATTCCAGTATAACGTATTCTCCGACGGGAATCGGGGCCGTTAATGAAAATTTAGGAGGATGTTTATCTTCCGGTGAGCACAATTCAATCTGGTATAAATTTACCATTGCAACAGGCGGAACGCTTACTTTCGATCTCGTTCCTACAGATCCGGGAGCAGATTACGACTGGGCGATTTACGGGCCGAATGTAAACTGTTCAAGTCTTGGTTCTCCGGTTCGCTGTAATGCAGCCACCGTTATCGGAGTCGGAGCTTCTACAGGCATGAATATGACGAGCACCATCATTAGTGCTGCAGGAGGATCGTTAACACCTTACTGTAAATATATGGATGTTTTACCGGGGCAGACTTACTATTTGTACATAGATAACTGGGTAGATGTTTTTAATCCTACAATGGCTCCGTTTTCTCTAAATTGGGGAGGAACGGCAACGTTGGCTTCACCTTTTACGGATCCTAACATTCAGACTCAGCCTTTTCTTCCGCCCGGAGTTCCGGCTGCCAATCCTGCGAATCCGCGAGAAATTATTGTCTGCGAAAATCCCATGGTTTTTAATTTCAGTACCTTGTCTTCCGGTATTCTTAATGGCAACAGCAATTTCCAGATCAGTTATCATACTTCACAGAATGAAGCACTTTCCGGAGCAAATCCTATTGTGTCACCGATTACCGTTAATACTGCCACAACATATTATTACAGTATCCATTATCAGGATCCTGCAAACCCGAATAACCCTATTAATTCCTGCAGACAGGTGGGAGCTTTCAAATTTAAATACGGAAATATTTCAGGAACCAATGTTACGCTCTACAGCTGTAATAACAACAATGCCGGAACCGGAACTTACGATTTAACTTCCGCTGCTGTTTTTGGAGATCCTACCGCGGTGAAGGTTTATTATAATTCACTTTCAGATCTTAATGCGGGAATAAATCCCATTACGAACACCACTAATTTCGTTTCGGCAGAAGGAACGGTGTATGTGAAAATTACTTCTCAATATGGTTGTGTAGCTATTGCACAGATTATTCTGAAATTTTATCCGGTTGTTGTGGTTACTGAGGCCACTTTAAGAACCTGTTTTATTGAAGCTAATCCTTCAACGGGAGCATTTAATCTCAGTCTTGCAGCCGTCACCACGCAAAGCGGAACGACTAAAAAATATTATCCTTCTTTAGCAGATGCCCAAAACGGAACCAATGAAATTGTATTATTCTCAAATTACATCGCTCCAAATGGCGTTATTTACATCAAAGTATTTAATTCTAACAATTGTTTTGCAATTGCGAAAGTGAATTTAGTAGTCATTCAGCCGGTATATTCCAATGTCCTGAAAGACAAAATCATCTGTATGGAAGACCGAACCACACTGGATGCAGGTTCCGGCTTTACGAGCTATGAGTGGAGTACAGGTGCAACCACACAGACCATCAATAATGTAGGAGTAGGAACGTATTGGGTGAAATTAAAAAGCGGCGACTGTATTACCAAGCAAAGTGTAAAAGTGTATGCTTCGGAACAGCCGGTAATTTCATCAGTTGATATTACCAATAATACCATAACGGTAGATGTTTCAGGTGGAACCGCTCCGTACAAATATTCTCTTGACGGAATCAAATGGCAGGATTCCAACGTATTTACAAACCTTCCGAGAGGAGACAGCAGAGTTTTTGTAAAAGATGCCTACAATTGTGAACCGATTGATATTACTGTGGTTGTTCCTAATTTGGTAAATGTAATTACACCAAACGGAGACGGAGTAAATGATGTGATCGATTATTCAGCTTTAGGATACAAACAGAATTTGGTATTGAGTGTTTTCGACAGATACGGAACACTTGTTTTCAAGGCGGATAAATTCAGAAACTATACGTGGGACGGAACCATCGGAGGCAAAAAAGTCCCAACAGGAACTTACTGGTATTCGGTTTCTTGGAACGAAAATGATAAGAAGAACACCTTATTCAAGTATTCAGGTTGGGTAATGGTAAAAAACAGGGAATAATTTTCAGAAGTCAATAGAAAACCGTTGCCTGTGTAACGGTTTTTGTTTTATAAAATCCTTATCTTAGATATTCAAACTTACATCATGAAGGATTTATTGATAAAACGTTTTGAATATTACAAAATGCTCGGAGATCAATCTTTCGGGCAGCTTTCGGATGAACAGATTTTCTGGCAGTTTAATGAAGAAAGCAATTCTATAGCCATTATTGTTAAGCATATCGCCGGAAATATGTTATCCAGATGGACTAATTTTTTAACCGAAGACGGCGAAAAATCATGGCGGAACAGGGATGAAGAATTTGTTGATACTTTTAAAACAAAAGCTGAGGTTCTGGAATATTGGGAAAAAGGCTGGAAATGTTTTTTTGACGCTCTGAACCAGATGAATGATGAAAATGTACATTCCTTAATTTACATAAGAAATGAAGCACATACATTTATGGATGCTGTTTTCCGTCAGTTGGCGCATTATCCTTATCATATCGGGCAGATTGTGTATATCGCAAAAATGATGAAGAATGAAGATTGGAAAAGTCTTTCTATTCCGCGAAACAAATCGCAGGAATTTAATTCTGAAATGATCAGTAAATTCAGACAACAGTAATAAAGAACTTTACCATTCAAAATAAAGGAATTATTTCTGATGAATTTTTAAATAGAAACATCACAGATTTTCATTCTGCGTGCCAATATGTTTCGATGATTCCTTACAAAAGAAATAATGATAAAAGCAGAACCGAATGTGTTTTTGATGATTTTGGCGGAACCTGCAGCACAAAACACGCCGCCCTGAGAAAACTTGCTCTGGAAAATCATCATAGCGATATAAAGCTGATTCTTGGAATTTTTAAAATGGATGCAGAATACACTCCGAAAATTAGCGGTACTTTGCAAAAATTTAATTTGAAATACATTCCGGAAGCGCATAATTATCTCAAAATTGATAACGAATATTACGATTTTACAAACCGCAGCTCACATTATCATCATTTTAAAGATAAACTACTGATTGAAAGGGAAATAGAATTCAACGAAATTGGGGTTCAGAAAGTTTCATTTCACAAAGATTTTCTTGAAAAATGGCTGAATGAAGAACACATCACTTACAGCTTAGATGAATTGTGGAATATCAGAGAACAATGTATCAGGGATTTGCAGCAAATTGATGAACCTGAAATTCAAAATTCGTCTCTCGTTTGTTACCAGAACAATTCTGAGGTAAGAGACGAATACAGACAATAATCATAAACAGATGCCCCAGATAAATCGTCAACAGTCACATTTTAAATGAGTTTTTTTGTTTTTCGGAATTTTCCATATATTCCGAAGGAGTTATACCTTCCAGTTGTTTAAAAACACGATTAAACGTAGACTGGCTGGTAAAGCCTGCTTCAGTATAAATATACATGAGCGTTATTTTTTTCATATCACTTTCTTCTATTATTTTTTTTACATAGGAGATGCGGTGTGTGTTTATATAATGGTTGAAATTAGTATAACCATGAACTCTTATTGCTTTTGAAATATAATTGTTACTTATTTTCAGTATTGTACTCAGTGTCGAAATATTCAGATCCGGGTTGGTAAAAAGTTTATTACCTACAACTTCATGTTCTATTTTTTCAAAAAGAGAATCTGCCATTTCCAGTACTCTTTCATTAAGGGTAACCGGAAGGATAATTTTTTCCTTTTCTTCTATTTTGATGAGGGTGTTAACTTCCCTCATTTCATCTTTATAATAGGCTAACAAACCAACGACAAGAATGTTGGATAGAATCAGAAGAGTGTCCTTACAGTGTATCTTTTCGGGAATATGTTTTGTAAAGTTAAACGTAAAGAATTTATTGAGCATACACCCAAGAATTATAATGAAGCAGCAGTATAAAGAGTAAAGTATAACTTCTTTTCTAGCGAAAAATATATAAGCTCCAAAAGGAAGGGGGATGAGCCACACACATTGTCCTGTGGATACTTTCCAAAACTTTAGGATGATGTAAAATGCATATAAAGGAGCAATAATGAAATATGTATGCAGTATCTTATTCATTAGATTGTAGTAACATGTTCTTAGCCAAACCAATGTCAATAGCAATAAAATAACCCCTGCTGATAGATAATATACCAAAAAAATATCTTTCATAACCGTTAGATAAATGGTAATATGCAATAGAAGTATAATACACATCAAATAAATATATCTTTCCGCTAATTCTTTTTTAAGCTTTAAAATCTGGCGTTCCCGGAGTGCTCTGTTATCTGTTAAAAGATATTGGGAATGCGCTTTAGATAAGTCATTAATCACTTTTGATATTCTTATTTTATTGATTATGAGCTTTTTTATCAATTTTTTCATTTTGTGTTTTTTTTCCATTTTACAATATATATATGTATTAATCAATAATCATTATTGGCTAATATTAATGAGGTTTCTATTTCAGTGATGAGCAGAAGTAAAATTATCTTTGTTGAAAATAAACGGAAGTAAAGATTCAAATCTTCTTTTAAGAATATTCTTGTTTTACAAGTAGGTAATAAGGGCATTCATTTGCCTGTGCGAACCTTAAAAGTCGAAAAGATTTGAAAGCACGAATTTATAAAAAAATCTGATAAAGCACGTTATTGTATCATTTTTTTAACAAATGGCAGCTATTTTCAGCAAAATCTTTTACAAAACATCAGGTTGTGCTGTAATTATACTTATTATCATTTTAAAATATTAATCAAATATTATAATAACATTATGAAAATCAAATTTATTTCTCTATTAGCAGTTTTTCCTACAGTTTTATTTTACGCTCAGAATAGTAAAGTAGGGATTAATACCACCACTCCTGGGAACACCTTGGAAATTAAATCCGATTCCAACGGAACATCCGGCTTAAGATTCAGTAATCTTAACAGCTCTTCGAATACATCAGAAGGAAAGCCTCTTGGAGTAAACAGTAGTGGAGATGTAGTCACTATTACCGGAGGAGCGACTGTACTTTCAAAAACTTTTACTTTAACAGACAGTTACATTGCTGGACATCTCTCTCAAAACGTTTCTAATGACTCTTCCATTTCTTCTAATCTTTTGTCGATAGATGATGGTATTCTAATGGATGTTTTAATATATTCCGCGGCTGAATATGTACCAAGAATAAAAAACCTCACAGGTAATACAATAAATGTAGCCTACGTTTCAAATATTGATATTTCGGTAGTAGGAAATACAACAGCAACTGATGTTTCTGTAAACAATGGAAGCAGTCTGAGTTTATCTTCTGCACCGGTAAGTTGGGTGGCGCCAACCAATTCGAGAATCGTTATTTCAATTAATAATACAAGTTGGTACGAGCTTAAATGGTTTTGCTACACAAAAGGAATTCCCGGAGTTAAATACATTTTTATATCTGCACAGCGCATCTTGTAAAAGAATAATTAAAGAAAAAACTCTGTCAATGTAAGCAGGACTACATTTAGTTTTTTAATTGTAGCCTTGCTTAAAACCACTTTCAGAATTAGCAGCAAAAGAGGCAAAAGATAATAATGCAGCGTATTTACGGAATAACCAAAACGCCTAATACAATAAAAATCAAGGGTTTTTAAAAATTTAATTTATCTTTTGCGACTTTTGTGGGTAAATAAAACTTTAAATAGCATTTTAGGATTTACGTGTTGTTTTTCCGGTCTGAAATTTTTGTTTTCCGTTTTCTATCAATTTTATGATGACACTATAATAGACTGAATCAATTCAGAATTCATCTTAAAATGATTATCTTTGCACCCACAAAATTCAGAATCAATAAATGTCTCAATTTCAAAGAACTTCCGCATTTCATACTCTTGGCTGCAAATTAAATTTTGCGGAAACATCTACCATTGCCCGTCAATTAACAGAAGCAGGTTACGAAAAGGTAAGTTTTGATGAAAAGGCGAATGTGTATGTTATCAATACCTGTTCGGTAACTGAAAATGCCGACCGCGAATGCAAACTTCACGTAAAAAGAGCCATGAAAGCCAATCCGGATGGTCTGGTTGTAATCGTGGGATGTTATGCACAGTTGAAACCGGAGGAAATTTCACAGATTGAAGGGGTAGATTTGGTTTTAGGGGCCAAAGAAAAATTCAATATTCTGAGCTATCTTGATGATCTGGAGAAATCTGAAAACGAAGGGATCGTTCATTCATGCGAAATTGAAGAAACAGATTTTTTTATCGGAAGTTACTCCATCGGAGACAGAACACGAGCTTTTCTGAAAGTTCAGGACGGCTGCGATTACAAATGTACCTACTGTACGATTCCTTTGGCAAGAGGAATTTCCCGTTCTGATACCATCGAAAATGTATTGAAAAATGCCAAAGAAATTGCTGAAAGAGACATCAAAGAAATTGTTCTTACAGGCGTAAACATCGGAGATTACGGAAAAGGAGAATTTGGAAACAAAAGACACGAACATACTTTTTTAGATTTAATTTCTGAGCTTGATCAGGTTGAAGGAATCGAAAGAATCCGTATTTCTTCCATCGAGCCGAATCTTCTGAAAGACGAAAGCATAGAACTTGTTTCGAAAAGCAAAAGCTTTGTTCCGCATTTTCATATTCCTTTACAATCGGGAAGTGATGAACTGCTGAAAAAAATGAAACGCCGTTATTTAACGAAATTATATACCGACAGAGTCAATAAAATCCGTGAGGTAATGCCGGATGCAGCGATCGGCGTGGATGTAATTGTCGGTTTTCCGGGAGAAACAGAAGAGCTGTTCATGGAAACATACAACTTCCTGAACGAGCTTCCAATAACTTATCTTCACGTTTTCACCTATTCTGAAAGAGAAAATACGGAAGCGGCAGAAATGGAAGGCGCAGTTCCGATTCCGGAAAGAAAAAGACGCAATAAAATGCTTAGAATTTTATCTGAAAAGAAAAAGATGGCATTTTACCAGACCCAGCTTGGAAAAACACTTCCTGTACTTTGGGAACACGAAAACAAAGACGGGAAAATGTTTGGCTTCACAGAGAATTATGTGAGGGTTCAGAAGAATTTCGATCAGGCTTCAGTCAATCAGATTGAATTCTTAAAGCTTGAAAAAATAGAAGCGGACGGAACGGTTTCTGTGATGAATTCCTTTGAGAGTTTTCTGGAGAAAATATAATATTCTTTAAATAATTCATTTAAAATAATTCAGGCATTGCTATCAGAGTGATGTCTTTTTTTGTTTTAATGAAATCGAAACCTGAAATCATCACATTTAATCCAAAAATAACTTCTTTCATTCATCTTTTTGATGTTTCTCAAGCCGTTCATATCAATTTAAATTTTTTAACTTTGGTAAAATTCAAAATGATATGAGAGACAAATTTTTGCTTTGGGGAGCTATTATTCTCGTCGTTGCGTGGTCGGTTGCTTTTTTAATAAGGGCAGATTGGTGGATTCCTGTTTTGCTAACCATTGTGTATGCAATCGGAATTTATAATATTACCCAATCTAAACATGCTATTCTAAGAAATTTTCCTGTTTTGGGCTATTTCAGATACTTTTTTGAGAGTATTTCACCGGAAATGCAGCAATATTTCATTGAAAGAGAGACCGATGGAAAACCTTTTCCGAGAAATCAGCGATCTGCGGTGTACAGAAGAGCCAAAAATTTGAGTGATACCGTGCCTTTCGGAACACAACTGGAAGTTAACCACAGAAAATATGAAGGAATTAAGCATTCCATTTATGCAAAATCTCCGATGGAAGAGCTTCCGAGAGTCTGGGTAGGAGGAGAGCAGTGTTCTCAGCCTTATCATGCTTCGTTATTTAATATTTCGGCAATGAGTTTCGGGGCTTTAAGCGACCGCGCTCAGATTTCTTTAAACAGAGGCGCAAAAAAGGGAAATTTTTACCATAATACCGGAGAAGGAGGGATTTCTCCGCATCATCTGGAAGGAGGCGATCTTTGCTGGCAGATTGGAACAGGATATTTCGGCTGTCGTGATGAAGAAGGGAAATTCAATCCGGAATTGTTTAAAAAATATTCCACTTTACCCAATGTAAAGATGATCGAAATTAAATTGTCTCAAGGGGCAAAACCAGGTCATGGCGGAGTTTTACCGGCTGTTAAAAATACACCTGAAATTGCCAAAATCCGTCACGTCACTCCGGGAATGACGATTATTTCGCCGCCTTCACACACTTCTTTTTCCGATGCTGCAGGTTTGTTGAGGTTTGTACAGCAGTTAAGAGAACTTTCAGGAGGAAAACCTGTTGGATTTAAGTTGTGCATCGGCGATACCAAAGAATTTGAAGATATCTGCGTTCAGATGAATGTTCTGAAGATTTATCCTGATTTTATAACCATTGACGGAGCAGAAGGAGGAACCGGAGCCGCACCACCTGAGTTCTCAGATGGAGTAGGAATGCCTTTGGAACCTGCTTTGATTTTTGTTAACAGAACGCTGAATAATTATAATTTAAGAAGTAAATTAAGAGTGATTGCAAGTGGAAAAGTTCTTACAAGTCTAGACATTTTAAGAGCAATCGCGATGGGTGCAGATATGTGTAATAATGCGAGAGGATTTATGTTCTCTTTGGGCTGTATTCAGGCTTTGAGGTGTAATAATAATATGTGTCCGACAGGAGTTGCTACTCAGGATAAAATGTTAATTAAAGGACTTGATGTTACGGATAAAGCGGAAAGAGTGTATCATTTTCATAAAAATACGCTTCATACATGCAATGAGCTGATTGCAGCGGCAGGAAGAAGTTCTTACGAAGAAGTAGATGCCACAATGTTCATGAGGGGCGACGAGTTTGATCATTTAGCAGATCTCTATTTTCCGGATATTTTAGGAAATGTAAAGCAGAAAGCTAAGTATTAATTTTAAGCAAATAAAAAGCGCTTCTTATTGGGAAGCGCTTTATTTTTTATTGTTCTAAAACAGGTCTCTGATTAGCTTTGTAAATTTGAAAATTGAATACAAAACAATTATTTTGGAGTGAATACCCTGTATAATTATAGTGTGTATCTCTTCCGAAAGCAGCTCTTGAAGGAACGATAATTACCCCCTGTAAATTATATGCGTCTCCGTCTGATAGATTTGCATATCCCTGAAAATACTTTAATCCTTCCTGAAGACCTTCTATTTCGTAGTATTTTCTTAGTTTGGCAGCATCAGTTGTAGCATCCGTCATTGTTTTTTTCTTCACATAATAAAACAACGGATCAGTTAAAGGAGAACCACTTCCGTTGATTGTGTTGGCTAAAACTCCTGATGTTGTAAATGCTACATTACCATCGGTATTTGTTGCAAGGTAATAGTTTGCTCTCATCATCGTTCTGATCTGAGTGGCGTTTGTTGCTTCAGGATTCGTTTCAAGAGTTACTCCTGAAGTTGGCTGTGCTCCGTTTCTTACAATATAAATAACCCCGGAAGAAAGTTTTACAGGACTCAGCTCAGATAATTTTTTCTCATTATCATCAGAAGTATCTGTAGAGCTGAATGCTTTTATATTTCCTTGTGAATCAAGGTAATTGTCATTCATAAACTTTTGGATCGCCTGATCATCATATGAATTTCTTACCGAGATATCTTCCGGTTCTACAAATGTTTCAACTTCATCATCCTTTTTACATGCCGTGAAACAAAGAGATCCAGCAAGGATATATAAAAATATTTTTTTCATTTTTCAAAAAACTTTAATTACTTTACAAATAATATAACGACAAAAGTATAAAAAATTATGAGAATAGATAAATTTTTATGGAGCATTCGTTTTTATAAGACCAGAACCATTGCTACTGAGGAGATTAAAAAGAACAGAGTGTCTATCGGTGCGTCGGTTGTAAAGTCTTCTAAAGAGGTGAAGGAAGGAGATGTGATTAAGATCCGTAAAAATCAGATTGATTATCAAATTAAAGTAATTCAGATTCCTAAAAGCAGGATCGGAGCAAAGCTTGTTCCTCTTCATATAAAGGATGTAACCGATAAGGAACAGTATGAGCTGTTAAAAATGCGTAAAATGTCTCAGGATTATTACCGGAATAAAGGTGAGGGAAGACCTACGAAAAAAGACCGCAGAGATATGGACGATTACGTAGAAAATGATATTGCCTCAGATTTTACGGACTGGGACGATT
This sequence comes from Chryseobacterium sp. C2(2020), assembly GCF_014218915.1. NCBI lineage: Bacteria > Pseudomonadati > Bacteroidota > Flavobacteriia > Flavobacteriales > Weeksellaceae > Chryseobacterium > Chryseobacterium sp. C2(2020). The sequence goes on along the minus strand of NZ_JACLCT010000024.1, from coordinate 15,545 downwards.
TCTTTGGCGAAAATGGGGACGACTCTGAAAACGAAGATTAACAAAAAGCTCTAGAGATAGAGCTTTTCTGTTATTTCATTCACAATATCTTCCGGAGTTCTGTTGTCTGTAATTACGCTGACCTGTGCTTTATTATAAAAATCATTCCTTTCGAATAAATGCTTGGCTATAAATTCTGCAAGATTTTCATCAGTAATATTTACAATTAAAGGTCTTTTTTCCTTCTGTTTAGAAAGTCTTTCTGCTAAAGTAGCAACAGAAGCTCTTAAAAAAACGCTTTTTGAATTATGGTTGATGATTTCCATATTATTATAGTAAACAGGAGTTCCTCCGCCAAGACTTAAAATTGTATTTTTTTCGGACGCAAGAATTTCTTCTAATGTCTCTCTTTCCAGCTTTCTAAAATAGATTTCTCCCTTTTTATCGAAGATTTCGGGGATTGTCATTTTGTTTCTTTTGGAAATTTCTTTATCCAGATCAATTAATTTAAAATTGAGTTTATCGCTTAATATTTTGGAAATGTGAGATTTGCCACTTCCCATGTATCCGACCAGTGAAATTATCATGAATTTTTTTTAAACAAATTTGCAAAAAAGTTTTGAGATAAAGAAAAAACTCATATCTTTGCACCACTAAAAACGAGGGACATTATCACTGTGTTAATCGTTGATAAAGTGACCGACTCGGTAGCTCAGCTGGTAGAGCAATACACTTTTAATGTATGGGTCCTGGGTTCGAATCCCAGCCGGGTCACAAGCAAAAAAAGATTACTAGATTTTTGTAGTTTTTATTGCCTGCGTGGTGAAATTGGTAGACACGCCATCTTGAGGGGGTGGTTTCCTAAGGATGTGCTGGTTCGAGTCCAGTCGCAGGCACAATGCAGAAAATTTGAATAATTAATAGTGAAGTTTAAAATTTTAATTTTATATTTAGTCTATTAATTGTGACCGACTCGGTAGCTCAGCTGGTAGAGCAATACACTTTTAATGTATGGGTCCTGGGTTCGAATCCCAGCCGGGTCACAAGTTTACTGAAAAGTAAATTTTTTTCATATTAATATTTTGTGATTTGGTGTTTCAAGGGCTTTCTCAAGAAGCCTTTGATTTTGAAAAATAAATTTTGCAGGAACGAAATAATTCGTATCTTTGCAGCTCTTAAAAAAAGAATATTACTTTTTAAAGTAAATTCAAATTAAGTGACCGACTCGGTAGCTCAGCTGGTAGAGCAATACACTTTTAATGTATGGGTCCTGGGTTCGAATCCCAGCCGGGTCACAAGTTTACTGAAAAGTAAATTTTTTTCATATTAATATTTTGTGATTTGGTGTTTCAAAGGCTTCGTAAGAAGCCTTTGATTTTTTATATAATCTACTGTCTTCATTTGTAGAAGTAGATAAAAATAACAAGCGTTGCTAAAAAGCAACGCTTGTTATTTTAAGATGATTTGAATTTGATTAAATTAATTCAGGTGCATATTGTCAATTAGTCTCACTCCATCCACAACAACTACAATAAATGCACGGAATTTTCGGTCTTTGTAAAAAAAGTCTGTTTCTTTCAGTGTTTCTTCATCGGCGATTAGAAAGTATTCCAATTGCATTCCTCTCTGCTGATCAAAAATATCCTGTACTCTGGATTTGATTTCCGGAACGGTGATGACTCTGAACCAATCGTTTACTTTTTTAAGTGTTTCATAAATAACAGCAGAGGCTACTCTTCGGTCTTCATGAAGTCTTTGGTTTCGGGAGCTTAAAGCAAGTCCGTTCTCTGCTCTGTAAATGGGAACACCCTTGATGTTAATCAGAAGTTTTTTCTTTTCAACCATTTTTTTGATAATTGCCAGTTGCTGGAAATCTTTTTCTCCAAAATAAGCATTGTCGGGCTTTACCTGACTGAAAAGTTCTTCTACGACCGTTCCGACACCGTCAAAATGTCCCGGTCGGGATTTTCCTTCCATTTCATTTTCCAGTCCGTCAAAATCATAATGCTGACTCTCTGTTTTTTCAGGATAAATGTCTGTAACTTCAGGAACGTAAACAGCGTCAACCAAACCTGATTTTTCAAGAATAGAAATATCTCTGTTGATATCTCTTGGATATTTTTCAAGATCTTCCGGATTATTAAATTGAGTAGGATTAACAAAAATTGATGATACCACAAGATCGTTCTCTTCTCTGGCTGCTTTATATAGGGATAAATGTCCGTCGTGAAGGGCTCCCATGGTAGGTGCAAAACCTATCTTTTTGCCCATTTCTTTCTGTCTTTCAATGAAATCCTGAAGAACCTTTTTATTTTTTAGAACTTCCATAGCTTATTTTAATAGTAATTCAAAAATACTAAAAATATCATATAATTATGATACATGAAGTCTTAGTTTTAATAATTTGACAAAGGGAATTATCGTAAAAAAATGTTAATTAAAATAATAATGAATGTTTTTTCGTAATTTTGCGCATTAAAGCATTTTTACAAAAATTAGATAGAAGTTTATGCCGAATCAAAAAATACTGTACATTACTACAGAGATGTATCCATATCAGGAAGATACAAATATGGCTGCAGTGGTAAACAAAATGGCACTTAAGATGCACCAAGAAGGCAATGATGTAAGAGTTTTTATGCCAAGATTTGGACAGATAAGTGAAAGGAAATTCCAGCTTCATGAGGTGATCCGACTTTCCGGAATGAATATTATTATTAATGATCTGGATCAGCCTCTTATTATTAAAGTAGCGTCTCTTCCGGGGGAAAGACTTCAGGTTTACTTTATCGATAATGAAGAGTATTTCAAAAGAAAACAATATTATTTTGATGATGAAGGACAGCCTTTCGAGGATAATGATGAAAGAGCAATATTTTTTGCCAGAGGAGTAATTGAAACCATTAAGAAACTGAATTGGGTTCCGGATGTTATTCATCTTAACGGATGGATGGCTTCTTTTGTTCCAATTTATCTGAAAACCTATTACGAAACAGATACTTACTTCAAGGATGCGAAAATCGTTCTTTCATTATACAATGAGAAAGATGCATCTTTGGCTTCCAATATCGACGAAAAACTGAAGTTTGATAATATTTCAGGATTAAAAGCGTTAGATAATCCGAGTGTAAAATCTTTTGTGATCGAAAGCATGAACTACGTAGATTTGGTTGTAAAAGGAGATGAATTTTTAGATGAAGACTTAGATAAAGCTTTCAACGAAAGTTCTACTCCCAAATCGGAATATCTTGACGTAGATTCTATAAATCAAATTTATTAAAAAACACATTTTTAATGATTCATACTATTAAAAAAGCAATCACCGTTTTTTCTATGGTGGTTTTCGGAAGTGCATTACTTTATAACTGTGAGCCAGATGCAGATACATTGGGGGAACAATTATTCTTAGATGGTGCTGCACAGGGAAATGAAAAATCTTTTGATGTTACTGCATTCAATATAAACAATAATGATAGTATCAGAAGTGATGCCTCTAAATTAACGTATGCTGTCTTAGGTGCTTTCAATGAAGGACAATTCGGAATGCAGAAAGCTTCTTATCTGACGCAGCTTAGACTGTCAACATACGATCCTGATTTTGGGACAAATGCAGTAGTCGACTCAGTAGTTTTGGTTATGAAACCTAGATACGCTACTGACAGTGTTACAACCAATACAGTAGATGATAGTTATACTTACACTACAGCCGCTGACGGGAGTGTTAATGCTAAAAAAGTAGTAAATACATATCCTGTTTTAAAATTTGGGAAGGCGAAAAAAACATTTAATTTAAGAGTTCATGAAGTAAATACATTCTTAAAAGGTGTTTCTGATAGTGCCAAATCTAATCAGACTTTTGATATTGGTTCAGATTTGGGATCAAAGCAGTTTAAAGGATATGTGAGTTCTGTTGCTATTACCAAAGATGATGGCGGAGCAGCTTTATTTACTGCATCAACTCCGGGAATCAGAATTCCGTTGGATAAAAATTTTTTCCAAAGTAAAATTATAGCTAAGAAAGATCAGCCTGAACTTCAGGATGCTTCAAATTTCATAAGATACTTTAAGGGCCTTAGAATTTCTGTTGACGAACAGGATGGATATTTATTCCAGTTCTCACCAAACGATATGGAACTTATCATGTACTATAAGTATGATAAAACAGAAAATGGGACTACTACAAGACCGCAGACAACATATTCATTTGCATTAGGTTCTGCCAATACACATATTGGGCAATATCAATATGACAGAACTGGTTCTGCATGGGCGTCGGCTACAATTGGAAATCAAAATAATGGTGCTCCAAAACTATTTTTACAAGGAATGGGAGGTCCATCAATAGGAATTAAAATTCCAGATGCAACTATTAATCAGCTTAAGCAATTGTATCAAAACGACAAAGCGGCTATAATTAGTGCTAAAGTGAGAATATATACAGATCCTACAGATTGGAATAATAATCTTTCTAAGCCAAGAGAACTTACGATTGTGCAAAAATATAAAGACCTCAGTTCATCTACCCCAGATAAAACTATAACAGCTTTTACTTCTGATATACTAAATTTAGCAGGTTCTAACGATTATAGTATTTATAAGATTTTTGATTATGATAAAAATCCTACATATTATGATTTTATAGTTACCAAATCGGTTAAAGATTTTGTAGAAACTTCAGCAGACAATACTACAAAATATTTTAGAATTGATATGGGATCTTTCCAGACCAATTCTGATGGAACCAGTTTAGCAGGATACAAATTTACTACAACACCATATAATACAAATAGAGCTGTTTTTGTGGGATCACAGGCAGGAAATCCAAACAGAGTTCAGTTAAAAGTAATTTACGGTACAAAATAATTTAAAATACACTTGATAAAAATATGTGCGGAATCGTTGGATATACAGGTTTTCAGGACGCTTACGATATTGTAATTAACGGTCTTAGAAGATTAGAATACAGAGGGTACGATAGTGCCGGAATTGTTCTTGAAAATGCGGAAAATAAACTTGAAGTTGAGAAAACAAAAGGCAAGGTAGATGATTTGGTAAATATTTCCAGTCAGTTAAAAGGAGTTGCAAAAATTGGTATGGGACATACGCGTTGGGCTACACATGGTGTTCCCAGCGACAGAAATTCTCATCCTCATTTATCTAATAACGGAAAAATAGCACTTGTTCATAATGGCATCATTGAAAATTATGATACGATTAAAACGATGCTTACTGATAAAGGCTTTACCTTTAAATCTGAAACAGATACAGAGGTTTTGGTAAACCTTGTTCAGTACTTCATGGATCTTAATGTTGAAATGGATTTTCCTACCGCAGTAAGATATGCTCTTAATGAAGTATATGGAGCCTACGCAATCACAGTAATGCATGAAGATTTTCCTGGCGTATTGGTTGTAGGAAGATTAGGATCTCCTTTGGCGATAGGAATCGGTGAGAGAGAATATTTTATCGCTTCAGACGCATCACCATTCGTAGAATTCACTAAAGAAGCTATTTATCTTGAAGAAGGTCATATGGCAACAATTTCTCTTGAAAATGGAGTGGACATCAGAACCATCAGTGAGAACTCTAAAATTGAACCGGAAATTCAGGAACTCAAATTAAGTTTAGAGCAGATTGAAAAAGGAGGATATGAGCATTTTATGCTGAAAGAAATTTTCGAACAGCCTAAATCGGTTCACGATACGATGAGAGGAAGACTTCTCGTAGATGAAGGAGTTATCAAAATGGCTGGAATTTGGGATCATATCGAGAAATTTAAAAATGCCAATAGAATCATTATTATTGCTTGCGGAACTTCTTGGCACGCAGGACTTATTGGAGAATATCTAATTGAAGAATATGCCAGAATTCCTGTTGAAGTAGAATACGCTTCTGAATTCAGATACAGAAATCCAATTATCACAGATAAAGACGTTGTAATTGCAATTTCCCAGTCAGGTGAGACTGCAGATACTATGGCCGCCTTAAAATTGGCTAAAGAAAGAGGAGCATTCATTTACGGTATTTGTAATGTCGTAGATTCATCTATTGCAAGAATTACTGACGCTGGATCTTACACACATGCTGGTCCTGAAATCGGAGTAGCTTCTACAAAAGCATTTACTGCACAGTTAACCATTCTTTCTTTAATAGCCCTTAAATTAGGGAAGCATAATGGGAATTTAGGAAACGCCGAATTTATGAGCTTAATTGCCGAACTGGATGCCATTCCTAAAAAAATAGAAGATGTTTTGGGTACGACTCACGATCTGGTACAAAATATCGCAAAGGATTTTGTGAGTGCAACCAATTTCCTTTATTTGGGAAGAGGATACAATTATCCGGCTGCACTTGAAGGTGCTTTAAAATTAAAAGAAATCTCTTATATTCATGCTGAAGGCTACCCTGCTGCAGAAATGAAGCACGGTCCAATTGCGTTAATTGATGAAAATATGCCAATTGTTATCATTGCTCCTAAAAAAGGACATTATGATAAAATTGTAAGCAATGTTCAGGAAATTAAGGCAAGAAAAGGAAAAGTTATTGCTGTTGTAAATAAAGGAGATACGCAGGTAAGTGCAATGGCAGACTACGTTATTGAAATTCCGGAAACATCAGAATGTTTTTCTCCAATCGTTGCATCAGTGCCTCTACAATTATTGGCATACTACATTGCAGTGTACAGAGGAGCTAACGTAGACCAGCCAAGAAACCTTGCGAAATCTGTAACTGTGGAATAAAAATTACTTGTAAATAAAATAAATTTAGATTTCTTCCGTTATTTCAAAAAAAATCTTAAAAGTTTCTTAAAAAAATTATATATTTACGGCTTAATTATAAAAATTAACATGAAAAGGATATTTCTTTTATTATTGTCTGCGTCGGTAGCATCGGTATCTTGTTCAGGTGGGGGAGCCTCTTCAGTAGGTAAACCGGGAACAAAAGGAGAATTGATACCTAGAGAAAAAACAAAATCATTTGTTGCAGAAAGACCTTACGGAATGGTAGCTATTCCTGCAGGATCGTTTGTTGCAGGATTAACTGATCAGGATTTCACAAACAGTCCTGAAAAGGCTCCGGCAAAAACTGTTACTGTTTCTTCTTTCTTCATGGATGAAGCAGAAACTACTAATGCGGAATACAGGGTATTTATCAATTATGTAAGAGATTCTATTGCAAGAACTTTATTAGCTGAAGCTGCCGGAGAAGGTGGTGAAGGTAAAGGTAAAGGAACAAGCATCGGAGATTATGCATACCTTGCACAGAAAGAAGAAAATTTAACACCATATCAGGAATATTTAGAAGGACAAGGCGGTGGAAACGAAGGAAACTACGATCCAACGAAAAAAATCGACTGGAAAGTTCCTTTGCACTGGAATACATCTAAATATCCGGATGTAGAATATGCGGAAGTTTTAGAATCTATGTATTTACCAGCTTCTTCAAGAATCGGTAATGAAAGAATCCTTGACGTTAGTAAATTAAAATATACTTACAGATGGGGAGATATGGATGTAGCAATGGCTGAAAAAGAAAGAGGTGTAAACTATCTTAGAAGTGAAAGCATTGCTATTTATCCGGATACAACTGTTTGGGTAAAAGATTTCCATTTTGCTTATAACGAGCCATTGTTTGAGCAGTATTTCTGGCACAAAGCTTACAAAGATTATCCTGTAGTTGGGGTAACTTGGGATCAGGCAAGAGCATACTGTAACTTCAGATCTAAATTGAAATCTGATTATAACGAAAGCTTAAAAAGAAGAAAACAAAGACCATTGCAGTTCAGACTGCCTACAGAAATCGAGTGGGAATATGCTGCAAGAGGTGGAATGCAAAATGCTACTTATCCTTGGGGAGGTCCTTATTTAATGGACGACAGAGGTTGCTATCTGGCAAACTTCAAACCTAAGAGAGGTAACTATATGGAAGACGACAAAAAAGGTACTTATACATATACAGCTCCAGTTAAGAAATTTAAGAAAAATGGGTTTGGGTTATTTGATATGGCTGGAAACGTTTCTGAATGGACATCGTCTGATTACAACAACTCTTCATACGGCTTCTCATCTACTTTAAATCCTTCTACGAAAGATTTGGCAGATACTAAGAAATCTATCAGAGGAGGATCTTGGAAAGATGTAGGATATATGCTTATGAACGGTGCAAGAGACTGGGAAAGAAAAGACTCTGCAAGAAGCTATATCGGATTCAGAACTGTACAGGATATTCCTGAAGCTGCTGTTAAACCAAGAAAAGTTAACAGATAATTCAATCATCACTATTTTTCGATAAATTTTATTTAACATTAAAAAAAACTAACTTATATGTTTAAGACTAAAGATGCTTGGATGAATTTCTTCTATTCATTCGGTGCTGCAATTGTAATTCTTGGAGCTTGGCTTAAAATTACTCACATTACCTTGGGACCAATTAACGGAAACATGGCCCTTACAGTGGGACTTATTACGGAAGCTATCATCTTCATCATTTTCGCTTTCGACCCGCCAAAATCCGAGGAGTCTTATGCTTGGGAAAATGTTTATCCTGAATTATTAGATAAACACGCGAACCCAAATCCATTACACTCAAACATATCTAAAAGCAACTCTGCTCAATTTGCTGAATTAGAAAATTCTCTTTCAACCAAATTAGACAAAATGCTTCAGGATGCTAAACTTGATGTTCAGTTATTTGAAAGATTAAGAACAGGAATCGATAAATTTTCAAGTTCTGTAGACCAGATCAACCAGACTGTTGACGTTTCTGCTTCTACTCATAAATATAATGAGCAGTTAAGTAAAGCAGCGCAGCACATGGAAAGCATGAATGCTTTATATGCAATGCAAATGGAAAGCACTAAAAAACAATCTGAGTTTACTAATAAGTACGTAGCAGATATGCAAAAATCTGCTGAACAATCAGAAAAATTCAATCAGGAATTACAAGGTTTAACTTCAAACTTAAACAATCTAAACAGAGTTTATGGCGGTATGTTAACTGCTATGAAGTCTTAATTTCCCAAACCATTTTTTAATTTAACTACTTAATCAAAAAACAAAGAAAAGAGAATGGCAGCAGGAAAACAGACACCTCGTCAGAAGATGATCAACCTGATGTATTTGGTGTTCATCGCTATGATGGCCCTAAATATTGATGCAGAAATCATCAGGTCATATTATGACTCTACTAAAGCTCTTAATGAAACAAGAACTTTAACTGAAAGAAAAAACGAAAAGATTTTTGAAAAGACTCTTGAAGCGAAAGCTCAACAGGTTCCGGATACTTATGCGCAGCCATGGGCTCAGTATCAGGTTCTTAGAGACAAGATCAACGTTTTGGTAAAATCTGCTCAGGAAATTAAAGACGTTCTTAAAAAGAAATCAGAATTCCACGATAAAGATGCACAGGGAAAAGATGTTGATGTAAGTGAAAACTTTGCAGCTCTTAACAATAATGAAGCTACAACTGAATATTTCTTTAAAGAAGGAGATGAAAACACACCTTCAAAAGGTGCATTGGAATTAAAAGCAAAAATAGATGATGTAAGAAATTACATTAACGCTACTTTCGGAAACAATCCTCAATTAAAAGACTTAGTTGAAAGAGCTAATAAATCTTTAATTGCTGAATATCCAAAAGGAAAATCTCCAAATGACAAAACTTGGTTCCAAAACAAGTTTTATCATCAGCCATTAATTGCTGCGATTTCTAACTTAGAAATTATCCAGAATGATGCAAGAAACGTTCAGTCTGATGCATTGGCATTAATGCTACAGGAGAAAGTAGATGCAAGTATTAAATTTACAAGCTATGAAGCTATTGTTTCTGCGCCTGTAGATGTAGTTGCAGGAAAACCGGCTGAAGCAGTTGTAATGTTAGGAAACTATTCAAACAGTAATAAGATAAGCATTTCCGGAGTAAGCAGACAGGAAAACGGAAAAGGATATGCAAATCTTAACACAAGCGGAATTGGACAGAAAACATTTAGCGGAAACATTACATTAACAGATGCGACAGGAAAAGCTCAAAACTTCCCTTTCACTCATACTTATAATGTAATTGCTGGACCACAGGAAGTGAAACTTCAGAAAGGATTATTACTTTCTGCTGATAAAATGAATGTAATGTACAGAAACTTAGATAACCCTGTTTCTGGATCTATCTTAGGAGCTGACAATGCTAAGCTTTCATTATCTGCTCCGGGTGCAACGGTTAAGAGTACAGGACCTGGTAAATGGGATGTAAGACCAGGTGCAGGAAATATTCTTAAAATAACGTTATCTGGAACGGATCCTTATGGAAAATCAATTTCTCAGGTATTCGAATACAGAATTAAAAATGTACCTCCGCCACAAGGACAGATCAGAGGTAAGAATATTCTTACACTACCGGCAACTTCTGTTGAAAATCAGCAACTTCAGGCTGTTATTCCAGACTTTGATTTCCCTGTATCATTTAACGTGACTTCGTTCATGGTAAGAGTTCCGGGTAGAGCATCAATGCAGGTTCAGGGTAATTCATTACAAGGAGCAGCAGGTATGTTCAGAAACTTAAGACCTGGGGATGGCGTTTATATCTTTGATATTAAAGCAACAGCTACTGGATTAGGAAATACAATCGTTCCGAATATTTCACCGGTATTAATTAATGTTCAATAACAAATAATTATGAAAAAATATATTAGCAGTCTTTTAGTAGTAGTTTCGGGAATGATGTTTTCCCAAACTATTCTGAACGCTTCTTCGCCTGAAGAATTCAGAAAAATGAGAGCTGAAAACAAAATGAAAGTTGGAGATACTCTTATTGACAAAAAAGTAAAACCATTGGAATACGGATTTGTTGAAGATAAAGATATCTTAAAGAGTATGTTTGTTTGGGAAGTTATAGACATGAATGACAAGATCAATCAGCCGTTCTATTATAACAACCCTGATGGTTTATTAGCTACAGAAACAAAGTCTCTGTATAAATTATTGCTAGACGGTGCATTAAACGGAGATATTAAAGAAGTATATGACGATGAAAATTTCGTTCAAAGACTTACCCCAGAGCAAATCAAGACAAGATTAGTTGATGTGAGAGTTGATGACGAAGCTATTAATATTTTAAATAGCGGTCGTCAGTTAACAGAGCAGGAGAAAAAAGAACTTACTGATATTTACGAAACTACAACTGAAAAAGTTAAAGTTTTAAAAATCTTCGGTATGTGGTTTATTGATAAAAGAGACGGACAATTGAAGTACAGACCTTTAGGAATTGCTGCAATGGGACCAGATCCAAAATTAATTGGCAGAACAACTCCTGATGGACAGCCTTTACCGGGAGCTAATGATTTAATTGATCTTTTCTGGGTTTATTATCCAAATGCAAGAGATATTTTAGCGAATAATTTTGTTTTCAACAGAAAAAATTCGTCTGCAGACTTATCTTTTGATGATCTAATTAACGCAAGAAGATTCTCTTCCGTTATCTTTAAATCTTCAACAGGATTAGGTGATGGAGTTATCAAAGACTACATTCCAAGAGATGCTGATGATCAGATTGAAGAAAGCGACAGAATTAAGGCGCAGATTCTTCAAATGGAAAATGATATGTGGAATTACTAAGATTTCACTTGATAATTATAGAAAACCTGAGTATTTTTACTCAGGTTTTTTTATTATGAAGAATGTAGATTATATTATCGTTGGAGACGGGTATGCAGGACTTTTCTTTGCGCATCAGTTGATCAGAAACAACAAGACTTTCGTGATGTTTTCTGAAAAAAAGAAGAGTGCTTCACAGGTTTCAGCAGGAATTATAAACCCTGTTGTGCTTAAAAAATTTACCACTTTCTGGAAAGCACAGGAACAAATTGATTTCCTTAAAAATACTTTGAAAGAAATTGAGAATTACACAGGACAAAACTGTCTCATCGATGCACCCATCCACAGAATTTTTCATGATGAAAATGAACAGTCACTTTGGTTAAAGAAATCCGGAAATGATGATCTTTTGAATTTTTTAGATAAAAATTTTGATCGTTTAAACGTTGTAAAAAACGACTTTCTTACAGGAAAGGTTAATCAGTCTGCAAGATTGAATGTTAATGGATTTTTCACAGGTTTATTTGATTTTTTAGATAAAAGTGGAAAATTAATCAGAGAAAAATTTGTTTATTCAGACATAAATGTAGAAAGATCCACTTATCAGGATTTTACTTTCAAGAATATTTTGTTTTGTGAAGGAATGGGAGTGGTACAAAATCCTTTTTTTTCCGATATTCCTGTAAATCCCAATAAAGGTCACCATATCAAAATAGAACTTTCAGAAAAAATTACGGAAAATATCACCATCAAGAAAAAGCACTTTCTTTTTCCGGTGAATGATCGGTTGTATTTTTATGGTGGTACTTATGATAGAGAACAGCTTCATCATGAAATTGATGAGTCCGCTGTTGAACAGCTTAAAAAAGGTCTGATGGAATTTTATCCTCATCCTTTTGAAATTAAAGACATCAATTTTGGATTCCGTCCAACCGTAAAAGACAGAAGACCAATCATTGGAAGACATCCTGAACATCACAATTTATATGTTTTCAATGGATTGGGAGCAAGAGGAATTTTAAATGGTTGCTATTTCTCCAAAAGTTTATATGATTTTATTGAAAACAATATTCCTTTACATGAAGAAGTTGATCTAAAAAGGTTTATAATAAAAAGTTAGTATTGAAAATATAAACCTATTACATTAAATTTTCACAAAAAAATATAATTTATTGTTTAAAAGTAACAGCTAAATACAAATCAAAAAAGATTATCATTTCAACGGGATCCTAGAAATTTTAAAATTCTTTTAACAATTGACATAATTTTTGCTATATCTGATGTAAATAACAGCTATGAATGAAAATGTTTTAGGAATAATTGCCGGTCTTCTCACTTCAGGATCGATGATTCCACAATTGATAAAGGTAATTAAAGAAAAAAATGCCGATGATCTTTCCTCGGGAATGCTTATAGTTCTTATTTCAGGAGTTTCTCTATGGATCTGGTACGGATTTCTTAAAGATGAACTGCCTATTATTTTAACCAATGCATTTTCGGTAGTTGTAAATGTTACATTACTTATTTACTGTCTTATCTACAAAAACAAATAGTCTAAAATAAAAACACTTCCGTCAAAAGGAAGTGTTTTTTCTTACAAATAAGAATTTAGTTATTTTTTTAAAGTAAATTTTGCCAAAGGAGCCATCCTTGCTTTATTAAGCGTTAAAGTACTTCCATTCACAGAATAATTATCCGCAGAAAGTAACGCTTGCGTGAATGCACGTTCTGTTTCAAGATCATCGCAGGCAATCATCGTAGATATACCCTGATTGAATTTGATGCGCATTACTTCGGGTTTTATCTCAAAAGTACCTCCAACTCCGTTACAGCCGCCATGACCCTCATATCTCATCGTGGAAGTATTTAGCATAAAATGAGGTATTACCTGAGGATTTTTAAGCTGAATAGGTTTTCCGTTAAGTTCTGTCAGCTCCCATGTTTTTCCGGTAATGTCAGAATTATTTTCAGAAGTACTGGTTGCAGAAGACTTATTCATGCAGGAAACCGTAAGAGCCACAACCAACAACGAGCAAAAGTAAATGATTAGCTTTTTCATAACTTTAAAATTTTGTGATTAATAAGAAGCCATCTTGGTATTAGACGAAGAAGATTTTTTCTTTTTATGATGGAATAGAACCATATTATAATCTTTTTTCAGGAAAGTGATTTCACCGCGTACATCAGAATATTGATAATTTGCGTCTCCTGCCGTAAAATCAGGGAGTTCATCGCTTTTTTTAAGTTCGTAAGATTTACCGTCCAGATGAACCACAACAGTATTTTTCGTCTCATTAAAACCTACTTCCAACTGTTCTCCCGATTCATCTGTATAAACTTCTCGGGTAATTTTATCAGGCTCCTGTTGTATAGCGGTATTATTTTCAGGTTCTACAATTTCCTCTTTTACCTGATTCTTACATGCTGTTTGGACGATGAGTACAAAACCTGTTAACGTAATAATCCGTAATAATTTTTTCATAATAATAAGTGATTTTTAGGTGATTAATTTATAATGCAGTATAAATAATGCTGTAAAATTACAATTTTTTATAGTAATAATATGTTAATTTTTTATAAATTAATTAAAATTTAATGCTTTTTGATGCTATTAAATATTTTATGTTAAATTTAGAATTGCTGTTTATCATAATCTGCACAGATCTAAAATTGCTATCATCAAAAATAAAAAAGAGACATTCCGGGAACGTCTCTCAAAATCAGTGGTGTTTTTAGAATCCTATGGCGCTTTAATCTGGTCGATTGTGAAAAATGCTTTGGTGGTATTACAGGTTCCGGACGGACAGTTTGTTGCATTTCCGGCATTTCCGGGAGTAAAAGAACCCATCATATAATACATTTTATAAAATGTTTTATCAGATCCGTCAGTAGTAGTCCAAGAGTATAAACGCTGTTCCGGCATACCTCCGGCATAGGTTTCAGGATCTCCCCAATAAGGATTGGTAGATGCGGTTTGTATCCTTGCACCTGTGGTAGCATCAATAAGAGACGCACTGGAAGTTGCATTATCTCCTGCCCATGCACCTACAGGAAGTCTTAACTGGTTTTGCATATAACCGCCGGCTCCGGACCAAAGATAATGTCCGTTGGATATAATTTCCACTACTCCGGTAGTATTATTTCTTATTTGCAGATTTACCTGCGAGAAATTTGTATTTGTAGGGATGAACTTTCTTACCGAAAATCTTCCGTCCGGTGTGGTTATAGACAGTGCATATCCGGCTCTTCCATTGTCTGAAGTAGAAGTAAGAGGTCCCATTACGGCAATACTTTCCACATTGGCAAGAGCCTGAGAAGAACCGCTTCCCGAAGACGAAGAATTAAAAACCCTCCATTCAGATCCATTCCAGAAGTAATATCCCGGTGTTATTGTTGGGCCCGTATTGTAAATTAAAAGTCCATCGGCATTAGGAGCCGAACCAAGCTGCATGGTAGCAGAAGTAAGACTTATTCTGGGACCTAAAATCCCTTTGTTTGTAGAACTCACATCCAAGACGGCAGAAGCGTCTGGAGATGTTGTGTTAATGCCAACTTGCGCAAATGTAAAAAAAGAGGCAAGCAGGAATCCTGAAATAAAGATTTTGTTTTTCATGTTGTAATATTAATGTCAGTTTTAAACAAATAAAATGTGAGAATTTTCAGTGGTATTTTAAAGTAAATATAATAAATATTATTTTATTTATATGAAAAAATTAATAAAAATGTTATTTTATTTAATTTTTATCAATAATATGTGAATTTTATAAGAATTTAACTTTATCTAAGGTGGTTTGTATGACTTATGAACTTTATAAAAGTATGTTGTTAAGTCTGATTTAATTTTTTTTTAAAATTAATTATTTGATAATCATTTTGTTTATATGCTTTTAAGTAGATCTTTTTTTGTATTTGTTATTTTAAAATATATAATTGTTTATTTAGTTTTAGAAAAAGCAACTTTAAAGAGTTTTCCAGCATAAA
>NZ_JACLCT010000023.1:0-73239 GCF_014218915.1 Chryseobacterium sp. C2(2020) | reverse complement strand
TACTTTATCTAATGATTGACATTTATAACATTTCATAATACTAATTTATGAAATATATTTTAATTTAACAATACCGAAAAATATATATTTATGAAGATGCTGACTAAAATTTTGGGAGTATTCCTGATCGTTTTTTCCTTTGCCCTCTACAACGCTGCTCCTTTACAGAGAGGTCATGGTCACGGAAGAGGACATGGTTATGGACACGGTCCAAAAAAACATTATTATCACGGACCAAAAAGAACTTACTACAGAACGGTAGTATATCACAAACCACCGAGACGTTATTATAAAAAACATTATTACAGACCTGCAAGAAGGGTATATTATGCTCCAAGACCGCAAAGAGTATATCCGGCAAGACCTGTAGTTATTGTTAATTTATAAACAGAGTATAAGCATTGAAAAATTTCAGTGCTTTTTTTATTTTACAGATGTTAAGCTTTGGTAAATCGTTCATTCTCTTACATATTTAATTTTTGAACGTTAATCCATTAAAAAAGAGTTTTGATAATATACATAAAAAAGGCTGTAACGATAATGATACAGCCTTTTTTATTAAATCTCAATCTCAACCTTAATCTTTACAACCTCGATTTCTTAGGATTCAGAAAAGTATTGAAAATCATAACTTCCTGTCCGAATTTTGCCTCAATTCTTTCAGCAATATTTTCCATTTCGCTTTTGATGAAATCTTCTCTCAGCTCATCATTATCAAAAATAAGCAGAAGATTATAGTTTTTGCCTTCTTCAATATAATCACTGTGTACTTCAGAAAGGATATATTGATTAACGTCCATCAGATTTTCCGTCATTAAAACCAAAGTTTCATCCATGTAATTTTCCCAGGCTTCAAGATTATTTTTTGTGCAGTGGAACGTTATGCTTAATATGCTCATATTTTATGAATTTTTAAGATTCTATAGATAAATTTTACCGCAAAAATCGGCAAATTTTTCGTAAATTAGCCCGTTAATAAAAATACAAAAAAAATAATTTTCAGACGTATAGCTAAGGGTCTGACTATCATTATAATAAAATTGTTTATGCAAAAAGAAGGAGAAAGACTGATTCCTATCAACATTGTTGATGAAATGAAGTCATCTTATATCGATTATTCGATGTCGGTTATCGTTTCCAGAGCGTTGCCGGATGTAAGAGATGGCTTGAAACCCGTTCATAGAAGAGTACTTTACGGTATGTATGGATTAGGGGTTTTTTCTAATCGAAAGTATTTAAAATCTGCGAGAATTGTTGGAGACGTTTTAGGTAAATATCACCCGCACGGAGACTCCTCTGTATATGATGCAATGGTAAGAATGGCCCAGGACTGGAGCTTGCGTTATCCGCAGGTAGACGGACAGGGTAACTTCGGTTCCATGGACGGAGATCCGCCTGCAGCAATGCGTTACACCGAGGCAAGACTGAAAAAAATCTCCGATGAGGTTCTTTCGGATCTGGATAAGGAAACGGTAGATTTTCAGAATAACTTCGACGACAGTTTACAGGAACCGACAGTTTTACCTTCAAAAATTCCGAATCTTTTAGTTAACGGAACTTCCGGTATCGCAGTAGGTATGGCGACGAATATGGCTCCGCACAATTTATCAGAAGCTGTAGACGCAATCTGCGCTTATATCGACAACAGAGAAATTACTATTGATGAACTCATGCAGCACATCATAGCTCCGGATTTTCCTACAGGGGGAATTATCTACGGATACGACGGCGTTAGAGATGCGTTCCATACAGGTCGCGGCAGAGTAGTTCTGAGAGCAAAAGTAGCTTTTGAAGAAATCGGAAACAGAAATGCGATCATAGTAAACGAAGTGCCTTATCAGGTAAACAAAGCGGAGATGATTGCAAGAACTGCGGAACTGGTAAAAGAAGAAAAAATTCCGGGAATTTACGAAATCAGAGACGAATCGGACAGAAGAGGTCTTCGTATTGTTTATGAACTTAAAAATGATGCGATCCCGAATGTTGTCCTGAACTTACTTTATAAATATACAGCACTTCAGACCTCTTTCAGTGTAAACAATATTGCATTGGTTCACGGAAGACCCGAGCAGCTTAACTTAAAAGACATCATTCATCATTTCGTAGAGCACAGACATGAAGTAATCGTAAGAAGAACTCAGTTTGAGCTTAGAAAAGCTAAAGAAAGAGCTCACATTCTTGAAGGTTTCATGAAGGTGATCGGTTCTCAGGATTCTTTAGATAAAGCGATCTCAATCATTCGTCACTCTGCCAATCCGCAGGCTGCGAAAGAAGGATTGATCGAAGCTTTCGAGCTTTCCGAAATTCAGGCTCAGGCAATTCTTGATTTACGTCTTGCCCGTTTAACAGGAATGGAGCTTGACAAGATCCGTGATGAGTATGATGCAATCATGAAAGAAATTGCAGATTTGGAAGATATTCTGGCAAACGAACCAAGAAGATTTCAGATCATCAAGGATGAATTAACTGAAGTAAAAGAAAAATACGGCGACGAAAGAAGAACAGAAATCGATTATTCAGGAGGAGAAATGTCTATCGAAGATATTATTCCGAACGAATCTGTGGTTCTTACCATTTCCCACGCAGGATACATTAAGAGAACTTCATTATCAGAATACAAAATCCAGAGCAGAGGCGGTGTAGGAAACAAAGCCGCAACTACAAGAGATGCAGATTTCCTTGAATATATTGTTTCGGCAACCAACCACCAATATATGCTGTTCTTTACCGAAAAAGGAAGATGTTACTGGTTAAGAGTATTTGAAATTCCGGAAGGCTCCAAAACAGCAAAAGGAAGAGCGGTACAGAACTTAATTAACATTGAACCGGACGATAAAATCAAAGCTTACATCAGAACCAACAACTTAAAAGATTCTGAATATGTAAACCAGATGAGCGTTGTGATGGTAACGAAAAACGGAACCATTAAGAAAACTTCGCTGGAAGCATACTCAAGACCTAGAGTAAATGGGGTGAATGCAATTGAGATCAGAGACAATGACCAATTGTTAGGTGCTTATTTAACGAACGGTACTTCGCAGATCATGATTGCTACGAAAAACGGTAAATGTATCCGTTTCCCAGAAGAAAAAGTAAGAGAAGTAGGAAGAGGATCTATCGGAGTTCGTGGTATTGCAATGGAAGAAGACGATGAAGCAATCGGTATGATTGTTGTAAATGATGTGGAGAAAGAAACAGTACTTGTGGTATCTGAAAAAGGATACGGAAAAAGAACTGCGGTAGAAGATTACAGAATTACCAACAGAGGAGGAAAAGGAGTTATCACGCTGAATATCACTGAAAAGACAGGAAATCTTATTGCCATTCAGAATGTAACAGATGAAGACGGATTGATGATCATTAACAAATCCGGTGTTGCCATCAGAATGGGAATGGACGAAATGAGAGTGATGGGTAGAAATACACAGGGCGTAAGACTGATCAATCTTAAAAAGAATGACGAAATTGCTGCGATTGCAAAAGTAGAAATGGATAAAGATGTAGAAGACGATTCTGAAGAAAACGAAGAAGGAACTGTAGGATCGCTATTTGATAACCAGGAAAACAATACAAAAACACCTCAGGCGGAAAACGAAAATCCGGCAGAAGGAAATGAGAATTCTGAATCTGAAGAATAATATTGTACAATTAATATAAATAGTGATTATGAGAAAACTAATTTTAGGTATAGCTATTGTTGCATCTGCTTTCGTTTTCGGACAAAAAGAAGATACTAACGCTAAACTTCAGGAAGCCAATAAAGTTGCCATGGACGCTTACAACGCGAAAAACTATGCAGTGGCAGCGCCTAAGTTTATGGAAGTTTACAACTTGTTGAAAGCTAACGGACAGGACAATAAAGTATATATGTATTACTCAGGATTGAATTATGCGTTAGCAAACGATATTCCTCAGGCTACAAAAATATATACAGATTTGATCAGTTCCGGTTATACAGGTGTTGAAACCACTTATACGGCAAAAGACAACAAAACAGGTCAGGTTGCCAGTTATGATAAAAATACCTGGGAATTATTAAAGAAAACATCATCAAAAGACTATTCAGATTTTAAAACGGAACAGTCTCCAAGTGTTGAGCAGGATTTATATGAAACTTTAGCCACTTTATTAATCAATGCAAAGAAAAATGATGAAGCTTTGGCATTAATTGAAAAAGGACTGGCTAAATTTCCAAACAGCTCTAAACTGAAAGAATATCAGGGAAGTGCACTGTATGCATCAGGAAATACAGAAAAATTCATGGCAAATTTAAAGGAACAATTGGCTAAAAATCCTAATGATGCGACCAACTGGTACAATTTAGGAGTTCTTCAGGCAAAAGATCCTGCAATGTCAACAGAAGCCATCGCATCTTTCCAGAAAGCGATTGAATTGAAGCCGGATTTCGCTAATGCGTATCAGAACTTAGTATACACTGTAATCGGAGACGATGAAAAAGCTGTATCTGAGATCAATGCATTAAGAAAAACAAAACCGGACGATGCTACAAAATTAATTGAAGCAAGAAAAGAAAGGTTTACAAAAGCAATTCCTTACGGGGAAAAATGGCTTCAGGCATTACCAAACGATATTACAGCGGTTCAGGTAATGAAGGATGTGTATAATACATCTAAAAATACAGCCAAGTATAATGAAATGAAAGCTAAAGAAGCTGAATTGGCAGCAAAACAGCCTGCAAAATAATTTCAGATACTTACAATTAAATATAAACCGGAACATCTTTGTTTCGGTTTTTTTATTCAGTAGAAACAAATATTTTCTTGCTTTAGTAATATTCTGTCATTCTGAAAGAAGCGAAGCGTATTGAAGAATCTGTTTCTATTGCCCAAATTCATTCTTCAAAAAGAAATTCGGGTTTTGCTTTAAAATAAAGTTAGTTTTCAAATATTTAGTATTATTCAATTTTTTCAGCCAAAAAGTATATAATATTAACCTTAGTTCGGATAAGAAATAAATTTAAATAGTCGATTTATAGTGTTGTATTGTTTTATCGCAAAGAAAAACAAAAGATTTTTTACTTATTGAAAGTTGGTAAGCTAAACAAAAGCACTTCGTTTATTTAAAAAAGACAAAAATAGTATTACTTTGATAAGTTTTACGCCTTTGTATATCTTAAAAGCTTAATTCCTGATAATTGAATCTCTTTGTTTAACCTTGCGTTTAATAAGACTTATCCCGAACTCAGGTTAAAATAATTTCAAGCATCAAAAACAGCTAATATTAGAACCAAAATTCCCAAGATTTATCATCAAAAATCAATGTTAAAATTCTCTGCAATTCCGTATCTTTGAGAAAAATTTTTACAAAAATGATTGAGTGGAAAACCGCCAAAGAATACGAAGATATTACATACAAAAAATGTAATGGGGTAGCGAGAATTGCTTTCAACAGACCGGAAGTTCGTAACGCTTTCAGACCAAAAACAACCTCAGAATTATACGATGCTTTTTATGACGCTTATGAAGACCCGAAAATTGGAGTAGTGCTGCTTTCAGGAGAAGGGCCAAGTCCGAAAGACGGAGGTTGGGCATTTTGCAGTGGTGGAGATCAGAAAGCAAGAGGATACCAAGGATATGTAGGAGAAGACGGAAGACACCGTTTAAATATTCTTGAAGTTCAGCGTCTCATCCGTTTTATGCCAAAAGTCGTAATCGCGGTAGTTCCGGGTTGGGCTGTTGGTGGAGGACACTCTCTTCATGTGGTTTGTGATCTTACTTTAGCAAGTGAAGAACATGCAATTTTCAAGCAAACTGATGCCGATGTTACCAGTTTCGACGGTGGTTACGGATCTGCTTACCTTGCAAAAATGGTAGGACAGAAAAAAGCACGTGAAATTTTCTTTTTAGGAAGGAATTATTCCGCTCAGGAAGCTTTCGAAATGGGAATGGTAAATAAAGTGGTTCCTCATGCAGAACTGGAAGATACAGCCTATGAATGGGCACAGGAAATTCTTGCAAAATCTCCGACTTCCATCAGAATGCTGAAATTTGCCATGAATCTTACAGACGACGGAATGGTTGGGCAGCAGGTTTTTGCAGGTGAAGCAACACGTTTAGCATACATGACAGAAGAAGCAAAAGAAGGAAGAAACGCATTCCTCGAAAAAAGAAAACCGAATTTCGGAGACGATCAGTGGATATCTTAACATAAGTAATTGGCAATGAGTAATGAGCAATATGAGCATTACTTATTACCAATTACTCATTACCTATACATATGAAAGATTGGATAAAAGCCGCAAGGCTTAGAACGTTGCCGCTGTCGCTCAGCGGAATTATTATGGGAGCTTTCATTGCAAAATGGAGGCTTTATGGTGAAGGCGGAATCTGGGACTGGAGAATTTTTGCTTTGGCATTAGTCGTAACTTTATTATATCAGATTCTTTCAAACTACGCCAATGATTACGGAGACGGAATAAAAGGAACCGATGCCAAAAGAGCGACAGAAGCAGAAGCAAGAGCAGTAGCCTCAGGAAAAATTACGGCAAAACAAATGAGAAATGCAGTTATTCTTTTCTCCGTTTTATCTTTTATAGCAACAGTAGCCCTTTTATATGTGGCGTTTATTCCCAATTATATGAATGAATTTTACATATTCATCGGTTTGGGAATCTTGAGCATTTTAGCGGCAATTGGTTATACGGTTGGTAAAAAACCTTACGGATACATGGGATTGGGAGATATTTTTGTATTTATCTTCTTCGGTCTTGTTTCGGTCTGCGGAAGTTATTTCCTGTTTACCAAATCGTTCAGCTGGGATATGTTACTGCCCGGAACAGCTATCGGAATGATGAGCATGGCTGTTCTGAACCTGAACAATATGAGAGATATTGAAAGCGATAAACAATCAGGGAAAAACAGCTTTGCACTGAGAATCGGCTTCAAAAATGCAATGATTTATGAAATGATTCTTTTGCAGCTTCCTCTAATTTTAATTTTGTTGTTCTTAGGAGTAAATGGTTTTTTCCAGACTCAGAATTACAAAGTGTTTATTGTCATGATCTTAATGATTCCTTTAATGAAAATCAGAAGAAAGATTATGGCCGTAAAAAATCCGAGAGAACTGGATCCTTTCCTGAAACAGGTAGGAATCATGACCTTTATGATTGCGGCTCTTACCGCAGCAGGACTTAATCTGTTTGGTTAAAATAATAATATGACCGCTTTAAAAATTACATCCTGTTTATCCGTAGCAGCAGCATTCATTATAATTTACAGTTTAATTAATGAAATGCAGGATGGGGCGTCTTTCTCAGAGATTGCCTTTCTGCCATTTTTAATCCTGATTGCTGTTTTGGCAAACGCGGTTATGGCGGTGCTTTTTTTAGCAGGAAAAATAAAGCTGATAAAGGAATTCCTTATTATCCAGATTTTTATCTTGATGCTTACCGGCTTCATAATATTTCAGATTTTATTTAATTCAACAATTTCAGACTAAATCAAAATATAATTTTTAAGTAAATTAAAATGAAAATACAATACTTAGGACAAAATTGCTTTTTGTTCACGTACAAAGACAAAACAATCTTATCAGATCCATTCTACAACTATAAAAAAGCAGAATCTGGATTCGATATTTCTGCACAGAAGATCGATTATATTTTATTGACGCACGCTCATGGAGATCACATTGCGGATGTAGAAGAAGTTTTACAGTATCATCCTGAAGCAACCGTCATTGCAGTTCCCGAAATCTGCGGATATTTCAAAAATGCAAAAAACACAGACGATGTAAACTTAGGAGGGTCAGCAAAAATCGATGATCTTAAAATTTCTATGGTTCCGGCTCATCATACAAGTTCGTTTCCGGACGGAAGCTATGGCGGCGTTCCTGTAGGCTATATTTTCAGACTTCCTGAAGGTAAAAACCTATATATGGCAGGAGATACCGGAGTAATGGCAGATATGGAGCTGTTTCCAAGATTATACGGTAATTTAGATCTTTCCATCCTTCCGATTGGAAGTCACTACACAATGTGTCCAAGAAAGGCAGCATTTGCAGCAGCAGAATTATTAAAAACTCCAAAAGTAATCGGATGTCATTTTGATACTTTCCCTGCTATTGAAATTAATCATGAAAGTGCATTAAAGCATTTTGAAGATAAAAATGTAGAACTTGTTTTACCCAAACTGGGAGAGACGTTCGAATTTTAAATAAATGTTGAGAGGTAATTTGAAAACAGGAATCAAAATGTTGAAGTATATAAAAACAAAAAAAGATAATTATCCAATTACCTCTCTTCAACTTAAACCAATAAAAAATGGCAAGCTACCTAAATCACACCGCTACGACCGATTACCTTTGCTGCGTTCCCACCCTGGAGGATTCTCAGGAGCTGGTTGTTTAGGACTTGCCGTTGCAAAGGTAGGAATATTTTGCAAAACTCAAAACTTTATTAAAGAAAATTAATGGAAAAAATTGGCTTGCAGAGGTAGTTTGCTGAAATTCAGACCAATAATTTTTCAAAAATTTTCAAAAAAATTAGATATGACGAAGAGCCCTTCCACATTAGGAATTTTACTGTTTGGAGCTACGATGATTGTTTTTTTCGTGGTGTATTACTTCTTTTCAGGAGTTAATTATTTTGATATTTCATTGAAAGCCAACGCTTTCGTTTTACCGATTCTGTATGCGGGAGCCGCATTCTGGTCGGTGAAATCGTACTGGAGCAGCCATAGAACGGTGAGCTTCAAAGAAGCATTTAAAAGAGCTTTCGTTCCCATGTTTATCGGAGGAATTTTATCCATTTTCAGTATTTATGTTTTCTTAAATTTTGCAGATACAGACGCGAAAAAACTGCTGAATTATCAGTATGTAACAAGACAGCAAGCGGAAATGGATAAAGAATATCATTCTGCAAGAAAAGTTTTAAAGCACCAGAAAGACATTGATGAACTGGATAAAAAGTACAAAGAAAGGCTTCCAAGCTTCTCTCCGGAGGCGGTGAAAGGAAAAGATATGCTTACTGCAAGTCATTTTTCAGGATATTTTGCGGCAATTCTTATATTTTACGTAGTTTTGTCAGTGTTTTTCGGAGCGTTTTTCAGAACAAAAACAATCTATCAGGAAGAACAAAATCAAGAATAATTTTTTATTAAAATTAAATGAATTTATCTATAGTTATTCCGTTACTGAATGAGGAAGCCTCACTGGAAGAGCTTTTTTCAAGGATTGATCGTGTTTGTAAATCAAACAGTTTATCTTATGAAATCTGGTTTGTAGACGATGGAAGTACGGATCTTTCGTGGAGCATTATCGAGAATCTGAAAGTACAGCATCCTCAGATCCACGGAATTAAATTTTCTAAAAATTACGGAAAATCTCAGGCGCTTCATGCTGCTTTTGAAAGAACAAACGGCGATGTCATCATCACCATGGATGCTGATTTACAGGATTTTCCGGAAGAAATCCCTGAACTGTACAATATGGTTGTTCAGGATAATTACGACATTGTTTCCGGTTGGAAAAAGAAGCGTTTCGATAATGTAATGACGAAAAACGTACCGTCGAAACTATTCAATGCTGCAGCTAGAAAAGTCTCCGGTGTTTATCTTCACGATTTCAACTGCGGATTGAAAGCTTATAAAAAGCAGGTCGTAAAATCCATTGATGTTTACGGAGATATGCACCGTTATATTCCTGTTTTGGCAGCTAATGCCGGATTCAGAAGAATTACGGAAAAAGAAGTACAGCACCAAGCGAGACCTTACGGAACTTCAAAATTCGGAACCGAAAGATTTATCAGAGGATTTCTGGATTTGGTAACACTTTGGTTTGTAAGTCGTTTCGGGGGAAGACCGATGCATTTCTTCGGAGCGGTAGGAACTTTAATGTTTATCGTAGGTTTTCTTTCTGCCCTTTGGTTGGGTGTTTCAAAGTTAATTGATGTGGCTAGAGGAATTTACGGACATTTAATCACCAATAATCCGTGGTTTTTTATTGCTTTAACCATGATGATTATGGGAACCCTGCTTTTCGTAGCAGGATTCTTGGGAGAGATGATTATCCGAACTAACAGAGAACATAAAAATTATAATATTGACGAAGTAATTTAACGGAAAAAATAGATGTAATCATTTAATATGAATAAAAAGCGCTGTCTGAACTGTGGTCATTCTCTTTCCGATGAGTATTGTGCTCATTGCGGACAGAAATCTGACACGGCAAGAATAACCCCGGTTTTATTCATTAAAAATGATGTTTTAGGTTCTATATGGCATGTAGAAGCAAGATTTTTGAATACATTGAAAGAGGTTTTAATAAAACCCGGAATAACCGCAACCAATTACATCAGCGGAAAAAGAATAAGGTATTATAATTTTATTTCGCTGTTGCTTATTCTTTTTGGGTTTAACGTTATAGCCTTTCATCTGTATGTTGATACTGCTAAAATAGATCTAAAAGCAGAAGATTCTAAAACCATAGATTTTTTCACAAAATATTCAAAAGCAACATTATTGCTTCTGATTCCTATTCTTGCCTGTAACGGGTGGATTGTCTTCAAAAAAATAAAGTTTAATCTTGCAGAGCATTTTGTAATTGCTACTATAAGTTTAATCGGGATTCTTGTTTTTTTTCTCACGGATGATCTCATCAGTATCATGGGAACTTACAAACCTCTTTCAGGAATTTCTGAAGGTATTGACAGGGTTTTGGAAACTGCATTTATTTTTTTTCCTGCATTCGTTTATATAAATGCATTCAGGAAAAAATACTCTTGGGCAGGGTTGGCTTGGAGACTTCTCGTATTTTATATATTAGTTCTTTCAGAAGTTCTTTTTTTAATGTTGTTTATTGAAAAATTCCTATAATTTAAAATGAAAAAAATACTTTTAATCATCATAATAGCTTCTGCGGTTTCCTGCGGAAAAGTTTCTCCGAAAGGAAATATTGAAAGGAAGGACGTAGATGTTTCAGAATTTGTAAACCTTGATCTGGAAGGGAAATTCCGTGTTTTTTACGCAAGAGGAAGCAAAAATTTTATAGAAATCGAAACCTATCCTAATGTCGCCGATAATCTTGAGGTGGATGTAAAAGATAAAACCTTAACCATCAAAGAAAAACGAGGAACAGAAGGAGTTGATTTCTACAATGTAACGATTTATTCCAAATACAATCTGGAAAAAGTAACCGCTTCGGATTCTGTAGAAATGAATATTTCGAGCGAAATTAAAACCGATAATTTTAAGCTTAATTTAAAAAATTATGCTACATTTATGGGTTCGGTAAATACGAGAAGAGCAGAAGTTGAAATGATGAACCGAAGCAGAGCCAATTTTCTGGGGCAAACCAAAGATGCTGTCATTAAAGTATCTGATACAGCAAGTTTAATCGCTCCTTACTGGAAAATTGAAAACCTGAATATCGATTCTAAAAACGGAAATTACGCCGAAGTGAATGTAAAAGATTCATTGAAAGGGCATATTCAGAATACGGCTAAATTTGTGTATTATAATGATCCGATTAGGGCTTTTAAAATTGATAAAAGTACAAGAGTGGAGAATAAGAAATTGGATTGAGAAGTAAGTTGGAAGAAAAAAAATACACAGCGAATAGTATTCAAAGTTTAGAAGGAATGGAGCATGTAAGACTTCGTCCTAAAATGTATTTTGAAAATTGTTTTAAAGAAAACAATTTAAATACTCTGGTATTTGGATCTCTTTGCCATGCTATTGATGAATATTTTGATGAAAATTGTAGTGAAATTATAATTAATGCTGTAGGAAACTCATTAAAAATTGAATATAATGCAGGAATGTCTTTGGAAAAATCTCACGATTTAACTATAGCAGAATGCATTATGACCAAAATCGGCGCATGCAGCAATGAAAAAAAACATTTGGAAGTAGGTGATGAATTTTGTCGGGTTGGAATGGCAATAATTAATGCTGTCTCTGAAAAATGTGAACTCAAGACAATTTTCAACAGACAAAAAGGTCATTTTATTTTTGAAAAAGGAAAAACAGTATCGAAGGAAATTATTAAAGCGGATAATTCTGAGGATTTTACAACAATAAGCTTTGAGATCAGCAAAGAGATTTTTGGAGATTTTGTTTTTGAATTAAATGACTTGCGGTTGAAATTAAAGGCTTTGAAAGAAAGACTGCCAAATTTAAAAATTGAGACAAGTAATCTATAAATAAGTGCTTGTCATTTTGCATGAAATGAAGAATCTTTTATAAACAGATTTCTCCTTCGTCGAAATGACAAATGCTGAAACGATAAAACAAATAAATTAAAACAGGAACTTTATAAAAATTAGAAAATACAAATATGACAACATTAGAAAAAGCAAAACTTTGGTTGGGCGAAACATTTGATGAGGAAACAAGAAACGCTGTTCAGGAATTAATCGACAGCAATTCGCCTGATCTGGAAGACTCTTTTTACAGAGAACTGGAATTCGGAACAGGAGGAATGAGAGGAATTATGGGCGTTGGAACCAACCGTTTAAATAAATATACTTTAGGTCAGGCAACACAGGGACTTGCAAATTATATGTTAAAGCAGTTTCAGGAAGAAGAAATTAAAGTGGCAATTGCTTATGACGTAAGAAATAACTCGAAAGAATTCGGAAAACTGGTGGCTGATGTTTTAACGGCGAACGGAATTAAAGTATTGCTTTTCAAAGATCACAGACCGACTCCTGAATTGTCATTTACCGTGAGAAATAAAAAATGTCATGGAGGAATTGTTTTAACGGCTTCCCACAACCCGCCGGAATACAACGGTTATAAAGTATACTGGAACGACGGTGCACAGATTGTTCCGCCGCATGATGAAGCGATCATCAATGAAGTCTATTCTGTAAAATTCGAAGAAATTAAATTCAACGGAAACGATGATTTAATCGAATGGATCGGGGAAGAGCAGGATGATGTGTATATTGATGCATGTATCGAAAATTCTACCTATCAGAATGTTGGAAAAGAAAATTTGAACATCGTTTTCACGTCCATTCACGGAACAACTTACACAACCGTTCCGAAGGCATTGGAAAAAGCAGGTTTCAAAAAAATTGATCTTGTGAAAGAGCAAATGATCCCAAGCGGAAATTTCCCTACGGTGGACTCTCCGAATCCTGAAGAACCGGCCGCTTTGGAAATGGCAATGGATCTGGCAAAAATTACCAATGCAGATATTGTGATCGGAACAGATCCGGATGGCGACAGACTGGGAATTGCAGTAAGAAATCTTGACGGTGAAATTGAATTGTTAAATGGAAATCAGACCAATACGATCCTTACGTATTATATTTTAAACGAATGGAGAAAGCAGGACAGAATCACCGGAAAAGAATTCATTGGTTCTACGATCGTAACTTCAGATATTTTCTTTGATATTGCACAGAAATTCGGTGTTGACTGTAAAGTTGGACTAACCGGATTTAAATGGATCGGAAAAATGATCCGTGATTTCGAAGGCAAAGAAAAATTCGTTTGCGGGGGCGAAGAAAGTTTCGGATTTATGACGGGAGATTTCGTACGTGATAAAGATTCTTGCGGAAGTATTATTTTAGCCTGCGAAATTGCAGCGTGGTGTAAAGCCAACGGAAGAACGATGTACCAATATATGATCGAAATTTATCAGGAATTGGGAATGTATTATGAAGGATTGGTAAACTTGGTAAGAAAAGGAAGAGACGGAGCAGAAGAAATTCAGAATATGATGAAAAACTTCCGTGAAAATCCTCCAAAAGAATTGGCTGGTTCATTGGTTGAAGAGGTGAAAGACTTTAAAGAACAGACTAATTTTATCGTTTCAAAAGGTGAGAAACAAGTGATGAACGATATTCCGAAATCTAATGTATTGATTTATTACACTCAGGACGGAACCAAAGTCTGCGTAAGACCTTCAGGAACGGAACCGAAGATTAAATTCTATATTTCTGTAAAAGATTCCATTACTTCTGAAGCAGATTTCAGAGACAAATTGAAGTCTTTAGAGGCTAAAATAGAAGAAGTAAGAAAAGATTTGAAATTAGATTAATTTCATTCGATCTTCATGATAAAAAGAAGTTTAGCGGCTTTTATTCTGTTGATTTTTATTTTTTCCTGCAAAAAAGAAGCCCCAAAAACTTCTGTAGGAAAGATTAAAAAAGACACCGTTTCAAAAGCAGAAACAAAAGAGGATTTGTTTAAGCCTGTTGATACTGCCTGTTCTTCCAGAAATAATACGGAAGATTATATTGCAGCGTTTCATTGGTATCAGCAGAAAACGGAAAAAGAAATTACTCAGAATTCACCTGAACAGAATGATAAATTATACGAAGATTATATCAGGATTCGTGAAAAATATACAGCTTGTTTAAGCGAAAGTCTGAGTAAGATCCTTGAAGAATATGTGAATTATTATGATTCCGAAAGTAACAGTTACAAGTTTCCTGAAAATATAAAGAAACTGATTGCCGAACTGAAGAAAGCTGATCTTGAATTTACAGAAGTAGGAGAAGGATATACCGAAATACATTCGGTTCCGGATCATTATTTTTCTGTATTTAAAGACAAAGTAACTCCGGATTATAATACGTATATCGGGCAATTAGCGAAAGAAAGCGAAGGTCTTTATTCGGCGGATGCAGGATTGGTGATTTCATGGAAAGAGTTAGGAGAAAGAACTGTTTTCTGGGAAAATTTTATAAAAAAATATCCTAAAAGTTCATTGATTTCCAGAGTAAAAGAAATATACAATAATTATTTGTATGATTATTTATTCGGTATGGAGAATACACCAACTTACGAGTTTTTGGATGGAACGATATATGACGAAAACAGGAAAGAATTCAATAGGATCATAAAGAAATATCCGAATTCTGCTGTAGCTAAAAAGGCAAAAGAATTAATCAGCCTTCTGGATGCAAAAGTTCCTGAAGAAGAAGTTGTAAGAAAAATAAATATTAGAAGAATATATTAAATAAATTTAAATAAAATAAAGTGAAAGTTTCAAAATTAGCGGCGAACCTGATTGGTTCTGAAATTGTAAAAATTGGTAATGAAGTAAACGATTTAAAGGCAAAAGGAGCGGAGATTGCCAATCTTACGATTGGTGATTTAAATTCTAATATTTATCCGATTCCGGCAAAATTGAAGGAAGAAATTCAGAAAGCTTATCAGAATAATCTGACAAATTATCCGCCTGCAAACGGACTTTTATCTTTAAGAAAAGAAGTTTCCAAAGATTTAAAAACCAGATGGAATTTAGATTATTCTCCCAACGATATTTTGATTACGGCAGGTTCAAGACCTTTGATCTATGCAGTATACAAAACAATCGTGGACGAAGGAGATAAAGTAGTGTATCCGATTCCGTCCTGGAACAATAATCATTATGCTTACCTTACTTCTGCCAATGCCGTAGAAGTAAAGACCACTCCTGAAAATAATTTCCTTCCGACTGCGGATGATCTTAGACCACATCTGGAAGGAGCAGTTTTATTGGCACTTTGTTCACCGTTGAATCCTACCGGAACCATGTTTACAAAAGATCAGCTTGCTGAGATCTGCGAACTGGTTTTAGCGGAAAACAAAAAAAGAGGTGAAGACGAAAAGCCTTTATACTTAATGTACGACCAGATTTATTCTAACCTTACTTTTGGGGCAGAACACGTAGATCCGGTTTCTCTTTTCCCTGAAATGAAAGAATTTACGGTGTATATCGACGGTATTTCAAAATGTCTTGCCGCAACAGGAGTTCGTGTAGGATGGGGATTTGGTCCGGTTCATATCATGGACAAAATGAAAGCTCTTTTAACGCACGTTGGAGCTTGGGCACCAAAACCGGAACAGGAAGCAACAGCAAAATATTACGAAAATCCTGAGGACGTAAATGAGTTTGTTGAAGATTTTAAAGGTAAACTGGAAGCCAGCCTGAAAGTTCTTCACGGCGGAATTCAGGATTTGAAAGGAAAAGGACTTTCTGTTGACAGCATCGAGCCAATGGGAGCGCTTTATCTTACCATTAAATTAGATTATATAGGAAAAACAAAACCGGACGGAACGGTGATTGAAAACTCTTCTGATCTCGTATTCTATTTAATCAATGAAGCAGGTGTTGCTTTGGTTCCGTTCTCTGCTTTCGGAGAAGAAAAATCAGAACCTTGGTTCAGAGCTTCTGTAGGAGGTTTGGCAATCGATGAAATTGAAGTGATGATGCCAAAACTGGAAAATGCTTTGAATGCTTTAAAATAAAATATTGTATTTAATAAATAGCTTCGTGAATATACTTTGCGAAGCTTTTTTTGACTTATAGCCTTAATGAGATTACCTAAAAGATACTTTCTCGAAACTCAATTTTTGAGCTATTCCACATTAGGAATTGTTATTTTAGTGGTTTTAAGTGTCTGGATTTCCGGAATAGGTTCTCACAGATCATTATTTCAGAACTCTATTTTATCAACTTCAATTTTAGCCGTTGCCTTTTTTCTTTTTATCAGTTTAGGTTTGTATTTTGGCTTGAAGCTTAAAGAAAATGTAGGAAATATTCTGAATAAAAAAAGAGTGAAAACGGCAGCAGATAAAATGCCATTACTAGATGGTTTTGAATTCGATCCGCCTGATGTAGGCGATGGAATAGGAGAAATTATTCTTTCAATTATTTTATGGTTGATTATTACCATACTTTTTACTTTTCTCCTGTATATTCTGGGGGTCTTTTTCTGGGTTGTTATTTTACTGTTTGCAGCCATGCTATACTGGATTTTTTTCCGTGCTTTGCGGTTGGTATTTAAAAATTCAAAACATTGCAGAGGAAATCTTCTGAAAAGTTTCGGTTTCGGATTTTTTTATTCGTTTCTTTACATTTCATGGATCTACGGAATTATTTTTTTAGCTAATTACTTAAACTAAATTTATCACAATATCAATGAAAATTATCGCAGTTATTCCCGCACGTTACGAAGCCAGCCGTTTTCCGGCGAAACTGATGCAGTTGCTTGGAGATAAAACCGTTATTACAACCACTTATCAGAATGTTGTAGAAACAGGTTTATTTGATGAAGTCTTTGTTGCCACAGATTCTGAAATTATTTTTGATGAAATCATTCAGAATGGTGGAAAAGCCGTAATGACCGGTCAACATGAAACCGGAAGCGACCGTATTGCCGAAGCGGTGCAGAATATCGACTGTGATATCGTGATCAATGTTCAGGGAGATGAACCTTTTTTAAAATTAGAACCTTTACAACAATTAATTGAAGTTTTTCATCAGGATGACAATCAGGAGATTTCTTTGGCTTCATTGAAAATAAAACTCACTGAAAAAGAAGAGATTGAAAATCCGAATAACGTGAAAGTAATTACCGACAACAATGGTTTCGCATTGTATTTCAGCCGTTCTGTGATTCCGTTCCATCGTGAAATTTCGTATAATGTTGATTATTTTAAACATATTGGGGTCTATGCCTTCAGAAAGCACGCTTTGATCCAGTTCTCAAAACTGGAAATGAAACCTCTGGAGATTTCAGAAAAGATAGAATGCATCCGCTATCTCGAATATGGCATGAAAATCAAGATGATAGAAACCAATTTCGTTGGCGTAGGAATAGATACGCCGGAAGATCTTGAAAAAGCAAGAAGATTAATTTAAAAACGTGATGTAATTCACATTTTCAAATTGTTTCATTTTCAATTTTTCAAATTAAAAAAGCCTTATATTTGAATTGATAAAATAAAATTAATGAAGAAGTTACTTTTAGTGTTCGTCCTGATTATTTCACAGTCCTTTTTTGCGCAGACCGCCAAAGAAATTATTGATAAAAACATTGAATTGTCCGGAGGATTAACCAATTGGAAACTATTAAATTCAGTATTGCTGCAGGGAAGAGTTATTCTGGGAATTAAGGATGAATATCCTATCAAAATTTATCAGCAGCGTCCGAATCTTACCAAAACCGTCATTACCATTAGCGGAAAAGATACAGCCATTGAAGGCTACGACGGATCAAAAGGATATGCAATGAATTATGCGACCAACAAAGTTCAGGAATACGCAGGATATGTAGCGGAAAGTTTCGACAATGATTTTATAGACTGGGAAAATAAAGGATTTGAAGCGAAATATTTAGGCAAAGAAGTTGTAGGAAATATTTACTGTCATAAAGTGGAATTAACGAAAAACGTTAACAAAAACATCTATTATTTCGACACAAAAAACTATATGTTGCTGAAAGAAGTAAAAAAAGATGAAACTTTATCGTATTCAGATTATAAAAAAGTCGGAAATTTATCCATGCCTTTCAGGATAGAATCTTCCAGTGCAAAAAAAGACGGAGATTACGTAATGCTCATCAACAGGATTGATATTAATAAGGTATTTCCTGCCAATACATTTAAATTTTAAATCAGATAATAAAATTGAGTTATGAAAAAGTTATTTTTAATGTTCTTATCAGTTGTTGCATTTTTCAATAGCTGTGCTCAGAAAAAAAGTGAAGAATCTAAAGCCAAAACCAAAGAACTTATGGGAAAATCAATATACGATTTCAAGGTTGATGCCTTGGAAGAAGGAAAGCAGATTAATTTTGCAGATTTTAAAGGAAAGAAAATCCTAATTGTAAATACTGCTTCAGAATGTGGATTCACTCCTCAATATGCTGATCTTGAAAAAGTTGCTGAAGAATATAAAGACAAATTGGTCGTGGTAGGATTTCCTGCCAACAATTTCGGAGGTCAGGAACCGGGAAGCAATAAAGAAATCGGAGCTTTCTGCCAGAAAAATTACGGAGTAACATTTCCAATGGCTGCCAAAGTTTCAGTAAAAGGAAGCGACACAGCTCCAATCTTCCAATATTTAACGGAAAAAGATCTAAATGGAGTAAAAAATACAACCATCCTTTGGAATTTTACTAAATTTTTGGTAGATGAAAACGGAAAACTAATCGATTCTTTCGTAAGTACAACAAAACCAACGGACGAAGCGATTACCAAATATTTGAAATAACTAATTGTTGAATGGATTTTCTGGATCGGTTTGAAGCCTGTATCATGAGCGGAGCCATTGGCGATGCATGGGGAAGCAGTTATGAAAATGAAGTTAAAACCGATGATTCGCAGATTTACTATTTAGGAAAAAGGAATATCAGGCGAAGAATTTGGAGTATTACAGATGATACTCAGATGACTTTAGCAACTTGTGAAGTTTTAACTGAAGGTAAATTTAATCCTGAAAATCTTATCAATAAGTTTACACAATATTACAGAAGCAACAAATTAACAGGAATTGGAGCTTCTACACTTAAGGCAATTTTAGACACCGAAGCCGGAATTCACTGGAGTCAGGCTGGAAGAATCGGAGA
The DNA here is from genome assembly GCF_014218915.1 of Chryseobacterium sp. C2(2020). Taxonomy (NCBI): domain Bacteria; kingdom Pseudomonadati; phylum Bacteroidota; class Flavobacteriia; order Flavobacteriales; family Weeksellaceae; genus Chryseobacterium; species Chryseobacterium sp. C2(2020). Next base: position 53,927 of record NZ_JACLCT010000023.1, on the reverse strand, counting down.
ATATGCCGCAGGAAACGGAGGAGCAATGAGGATTGCTCCTTTCGCTTTTTTTCAGGATATAACGAGATCAGATATTTACGAAGCCTGTAAGGTAACGCATAGAAATGATGAAGCTTTTGCCGGAGCTTTGGCTGTCTTTCTTTCCATAAAAACAATTCTGAATTCCGAATGGAATGGAAAAAATAATCTTTTTGACATCATTATTCCTGAAATTCCTGACACGAACGTAAAAGACAGATTAATTGAAATCAATTCCAAAGGAAATCAATGCTCAATTTCAGAAATATCCAAATTGGGCAATAATGGATATGTAGTCAATTCTGTTCCGTTTGCAATTTTTTGCGCCACTAAAATTCTGGATTTAGGATTGGAAAAAATGTTTCAGGAAATTATTGATTCAGGAGGAGATACAGATACCAACGCTTCAATTGCCGGACAGATTGCAGGAACATTAATCGGAACCAAAAATATTCCTGAAGAATTAATTTTAAAACTGAAAAATTTACAGGATTATAATTGGATCAAAGAAATTATTGAGACAACAAAACATAAAATAGGTTAAAATTTTAATCATTGCTCTTCTCCGCGAAACAAAAAATATTTCCCAGCTTTATACTGGAATATCCATTGCTTTTAATCTTGGATGAATTAATCATTGCTTTTGCCAGAACATCTGTCGGTAAAGGTTTCTGACTTTCCAACAGTCCTAATTTATTGGCAAATTTAATAATACGGCTTCCCAAAACTTCACCAGCTCTGTCGGAATCTTTCCTTTCAAGCATTCCGGGTTTGAAAATAGTAATCTTGTTGAAATGTAACTGTTTTACAGCATCTTCCAATTCTCCCTTCATTTTAGAATAGAAAATTTTAGATTGGGGATTCGCTCCGTAAGCAGAAACCAGAATATAATCGTCTACATTATTTTCTTTTGCAGCTTTTGCAAATTCGTACTGATAATCAAAATCCACTTTTCTTTGTGCTTCCTTGCTTCCGGCGGCTTTTAAAGTTGTTCCGAGACACGAAAATGCAACATCACCTTTTACTTCACTTTTCCACTCTTCAGGTTTTTCAAAATTAACGATATGCACCTTAAGTTTATCATTTTCAATTTCAAGAGGTTTTCTCACAAAAACATTTACTTCTTCAAAATCTTTATCCTGAAGTAGCTGATTCACAAGGTCTTTTCCTGTAGCACCTGTTGCGCCGATAACTAAAGCTTTCATAAAGAATTTGATTTTAATTAATAATTGAAGAATTTCCCTACTAAATTTACAAAATTTTAATAATATTGAACTCGCAATTTTTAAACCAATTAAATGGACGCCAACGAAATTCTGGAATATTGTTTATCGAAAAAAGGAGTAACCGAAAGTTTTCCTTTTGATAATGAAACACTTGTACTAAAAGTAGGAACAAAAGTATTTTTATTGATGGGTCTTGAAAGACAGCCTCTCGGAATCAATGTAAAAACCGATCCGGAATGGAGCGCAGAACTTCGCGAACAACATCCGCAAATTACAGGTGCTTATCACATGAACAAAACTCATTGGAATTCTGTGGTTGTAGACGGTTTAAGAAAAGATTTAATTCTGAAAATGATCGATCAGTCGTATGAACTGGTCTTTAAATCTTTGACGAAAAAAACTCAAAACACAATTACTAATCCATTATAAAACTAAATCGAAAACATGAGGAAAATATTAATTTCCGCTTTCTACTTCTTATCAGTGAGTGCATTTGCACAGTCTAAGGAGCAAACTAAAACCTGGGAACTTTTACTTAATAATAAGAGAGAAGAAGCAAGAAACTTTTACGATAAAAATTTAAAGGCAGAGAAAAATAAAGACTTTGAAAATCTTTTTCTTGATGCTTTAATAAATGAAGAAATGGGCGAGATGATTTTTGACGATACTTTCGTTAAAAATCTGGCAAATCTTAAAGTAGATGAATTTTATCTTTACCCGATCTACAAAAAAAGTTTTGTGATAGGGGATACGGATACAAACGGGCTTGATGACAATTCATATAAAAAAATAGATTTTCTTGCTCAGGATCCGATCTATGGACAGAATAATTCTGTAATTGAATATAAATCAACACTCGACAGACTGAGAAAAAATCCTAAAAGCGCAGATGAATACCTTACCAAAATCGGAAGAATTGATAAATGGCAGTTTGCAGGCGTATTTGAAAATCTAAACGGAAGCGGTCTTTACAATGAGTATGAACCTGAAACGTATGCCAAAAACGATAAGCTTTTCAATGCTAACAGCTTTGGAAACGTAGGTTGGTACAACAGAAAATTCCCCACAAATGACGGTTTCGAATTTTTTACCAATGAAACTGAGTACGGAAGAGGAATTGTTTATGCGCAGAGCTTTATAGAAAATCCTTCAGAAAGAAAGATTCTTTTTGAAGTTGATACCAATGCAGAATTCAGACTATTTATAAATGATGCCGAAGTTTTGTCAAGCACAAGCGAAGGTTATTCTAATCTGGGATCACATCTGGTAGAAGTTACACTCCCGAAAGGAACGAACAGGATTTTGCTGAAGTTTGACATGAAAGAAACTAAAAATGCTTTTATGGTAGTTCCTTTTAATGAAAATTTTCAGAAAATAACTGATCTGAAGTATTTTAATACTTATAAAGAGTACCAGAAAAGTACGGCCTCACAGTTGCAGGCAAAAGAACTGCCGTTGAGATTTGAAAAAGAGCTGAAAGAAAAAGTAGTACAGAATCCTAAGAGCTTTTTTTATAAATATTTATTGGCAACGGGTTACCTTAATAACCATCAGAATGATCAGGCAAAAGAAATTATTGATGATCTGTTAAAAACATATCCTAAAGCTTCTTTAATTCAGGGACTTTTAACTGCCTATTATTTGAATATTGAAGATAAGGAAAAGGTGAATGAGGTTTTTAAAAACATTGAAATTAATGACTCCGAGTATTTTCTTGTTCCGCTTCTGAAAATGATGGATGGAGAAAAGTTTCAGAATATGTCTATTCAGGAGCTTGAAAAAAGCAGGGATATTTTAAATAAAACAAAAGCCAAGTCAATCGGCGAATTCTTCGATGTCGTTATTGCCATGAGAAACCGTGATATGGATAAAGCAAAAGCCCATATTGCAAATCTTAAAAAAAGCTTTGCCAATAACGAAAAGTTTTTTACCATTTTCACAACTCTGGAGGATATCGACAAAAAAGACCAGAGTACAACCATTAAAAAATTTGAGGAAATTTTAGCCCAAAAAAACAGTCCCGATGTGATGAATACACTTTTCAGCATGTATCAGAATGCGAATAGAGTGGAAGATCAAAAGAAAATTCTGAAAAAGTATATTGAGTTATATCCTTCCATGAATTCTTTCAGAATACAGTATATTGATCTTTTGGATGATAATTTTCAGAATCCTGAATATGGAACTGAACTTGAAGATGCTTTGGCAAACTTCCCTTATTCTTACACTTTACTGGCTGCAAAAGCTGAATATCTTGCAAAGCTTAACAAAAAAAGCGAAGCCATACAGCTTGCAAAACTTTCTCTGAGCCATAATACGGAAAATGAGCAGATGCATAAACTTGTGAGGGATCTTGACCAGACACAGGACGAGATCGATCAGGTAAGCATCAAGGATCTTTACAAATTGGTAAAAGACAGAAGAGCAAAATCGGCAAAAGGTAAAAAAGGAGTAACAACGCTTTTGGACGAATACATCGTAAATGTTTATCCTGAAGGCGGTTTCAAAAAAAGAAGCACCTATGCTTATGAAATTACTTCCGAAAGCGGAATTGAAGAACTGAAAGAATACGGAATCAATTATTATGATGATGTATTGAAATCTGAAATCGTAAAGCCCGACGGAAGCATTATTCCGGGTGAAAAATCATCGGAACAGATTGTTTTTACAAATCTTGCAGTAGGAGATGTTATTTTAATCCAGAAAGAAAGTCTGGAAAGAAACAGCGGAAGGTTTTATAAAGATTTTAATCTAAGTTCCTATTTTAATTCAGAATATCCTGTTACAGAATCTATTTTTACGGTAATTACTCCGGAAAATATAAATTATCAGGTAAAAAGTAACAACAGAGAAGTTGCTTCAACGAAGAAAAAGATAGCAGGAAAATTATACCAGACATGGAAGCTGGATAATCTGGAGGAAGTTAATTTTGATGAATATTACGGGCCAAGTTATTACGATGCAACAATCTCTGTAACAATAAATTCAATTAAAACATGGCAGGAAATTGCCAATTGGTATGCGGATCTTACCAAAAAGAGTCTGGTTTCTGATAAAGTTGTTGAAAAAGCTTTTAAAGAAATTTTTCCGGATGGAACTTCCGGTCTTACGGAAACGGAAAAGGCCGAGAAAATTTATAATTACATCGAAAAAAATGTAACATACAGCTCTGTAGATTTTAGGCAAAGCGGTTATATTCCGCAAAAACCATCCAAAACGTTAGCTACAAAACTGGGAGACTGTAAAGACCTTTCGACATTGTTTGTTATTCTTGGAAATCAGGCAGGTTTGAAATCTAATCTGGTTTTGGTTCAGACCAATGATAATTCTGTGCAGCGTCTTATTCTTCCCAATTTAAGTTTCAATCACTGTATTGTTAAGGTAAATTTAGACGGTAAAGAAACGTTCCTTGAAATGACGGATAAGTTTCTGCCGTTCAATTCTACAGTGAAAGGAAATTATAAAGCAAAAGGACTTGTCATAAATACAGATAAAACGACGGGATCTGCGGATCTCATTGAAATTCCGGTTGATAATAATTCTAAAGCATTATTCAGAACAATAAGTGAAGTAAGCGTAAATGGAGATGACCAGAGTTTCATTACCAAACAATTTGTGATGGGAGAAGCCAAAAGTTATTACAACGATTTCTTTCAGGATTCGCAGACTGATGAGTCCCGTAAAAAAAATATGGAAGAAATATTTGGTTCAACATTGGATAAAGTAATCAGCGTTAAAAATGTAAAACTTATTGAAGGAAAAGATCTTACACCAAAACCTCTTGCGTATGAAGTTCAGTTCAATATTAAAGACAAACCGCAGTCTGTTGGAAGTCTGAAGATTATGAAGATTCCATTTGCTTCCAAACCTTTTACAAAAGAAATAGTGGCAACGGAAAAAAGGACGACCGATATTCAGTATACAAAATACGAAAAGGAAAACAAATATCATGAAGAAATATATCTGAATATTCCTGAAAGCATGAAGTTTATTGAAATTCCTGAAAATAAAACGCTGGCTTACAATAATTTTAAATATTCAATTACCTACGAATTGCAGAAAAATAATAAACTGAAAATTATAAGAACGGCAGATACACCTTGGGATAATATTAAAGCATCGCAATATCCTGAATTCAAAAAGTTTGTGGAAGAAGCAATTAATGCAGATAACCAGATTCTGGGTTATAAATAATAAATAGAGAAAATGCTTACAAAATCTGTAAGCATTTTTTTATTTTAAAACAGAAATTCTTCCGTTAATCTTTTATCATCGTCTAATCTTTCAATCAGTTTTTCAAGCCCTTCGAATTTAATTTCATCATGAAGAAAATCTCTGAATTTTACGGTAATTTTTTCATCATAAATATCACCATCAAAATCAAGGATATAAACTTCCACAGTAAGTTTTTCGCCATTTACGGTCGGATTGGTTCCAACGCTTAACATTCCTTTATACTGCTGATTTTTCACAAAAACTTCAACAATATAAGCTCCTTTTTTAGGCAAAAGTTTAATGGATTCCGTTTCGATATTGGCGGTGGGATAACCTATTGTTCTTCCGATCTTCTTCCCGTGAACAACTGTTCCGGAAACAGAGTAGGAGTATCCCAACATTTCATTGGCTTCTTTAATATTTCCTGAAGAAAGTGCATTGCGGATTTTCGTAGAACTGATGTTATTCTCGTGAATATTAATGGCTTCCATCTGTTCAACTTCAAAATTCAGTTCTCTGGAAAGTTTCTGAAGCAGTTCAAAATTTCCGCTTTTATTTTTTCCGAATGAATGATCGTAACCGATGATCAGATATTTTACATTCAGTTTTTCAATTAAAATCTGGCGGACAAATTCTTCTCCGGTTAAATTTCTGAATTCTTCATCAAATTCTTTTAGAAATAAATTCTCAATATTGTATTTTTCCATCAGAAATTTTTTTTCTTCCAACGTATTCAGAAGTTTAAGATTTTCATCTGGATTAAAAACAAATCTCGGATGCGGCCAGAAAGTAAGGACAGCGGTTTCCAGATCGTTCTGGGAACCCACTTTAATTAATTCATCTATAATACTTTTATGCCCAAGATGAACCCCGTCGAACATTCCTAAAGATAGCGCTAATGGCTTCTGAGAGGTATAATCTTTAAAATTTTTGAAAACTTTCAAACCGGAAAAATTTTGACTGCAAATATAGGAAATAATGTAACAATGTATCAATATAACGGCTGGGCAATATTTTAATCTGTAATTATTGTTATATTGCTAAACGAACAGTTTTTTAGACTTATAAAAAGATATGATAAAAATCTGTTTTTTACCAATTGCAGGTTTATGAAGAATCATTATATTTGCACCAAGAAAAAATTTAGCAATGGCAAACCAAATTAAAGGTAAAATTTCTCAAATTATTGGTCCGGTAATCGACGTTGTCTTCAGTGATGTGGAAGCAGTTCCAGCGATCTATGATGCGTTAGAAATTACAAAAGAAAACGGTGAAAAAGTAGTTTTAGAGGTAGAACAGCATATTGGCGAAGATACAGTAAGATGTATCGCAATGGACGCTACTGACGGTCTTAAAAGAGGGCAGGACGTAATCGGATACGGAAATCCTATTATGATGCCAATCGGTGAGGCAGTAAACGGAAGACTATTCAACGTTGTTGGTGATGCTATCGACGGACTTCAAAATATATCTAACGAAGGTGGTCTGCCAATTCACAGACCAGCTCCAAAATTTGATCAGCTTTCAACTTCTGCAGAAGTTTTATTTACAGGTATCAAAGTAATCGACCTTATCGAGCCTTACGCAAAAGGAGGTAAAATTGGTTTGTTCGGTGGTGCAGGTGTAGGTAAAACCGTATTGATTCAGGAGTTGATTAACAATATTGCAAAAGGACACGGAGGTCTTTCAGTTTTTGCCGGAGTAGGTGAAAGAACGAGAGAAGGAAATGACCTTTTGAGAGAGATGTTGGAATCTGGAATCATCAAGTATGGTGACGATTTCATGCACTCTATGGAAAACGGAGGTTGGGATCTTTCTAAAGTAGATTTAGAAGCAATGAAAGATTCTAAAGCAGCATTCGTTTTCGGACAGATGAACGAGCCACCTGGTGCAAGAGCGAGAGTAGCACTTTCCGGTCTTACATTAGCTGAGTATTATAGAGATGGTGGAGAAAGCGGACAGGGTAGAGACGTACTTTTCTTCGTAGACAATATCTTCCGTTTTACACAGGCTGGTTCTGAGGTATCTGCACTTTTAGGTCGTATGCCATCTGCGGTAGGTTACCAACCGACACTAGCTTCTGAGATGGGAGCGATGCAGGAAAGAATTACTTCTACTAAAAATGGTTCAATTACTTCAGTACAGGCGGTTTACGTACCTGCGGATGACTTAACTGACCCGGCTCCTGCAACTACGTTTGCTCACTTGGATGCCACAACGGTACTAGACAGAAAAATTGCTTCATTGGGTATTTATCCTGCGGTAGATCCATTGGCTTCTACTTCAAGAATCCTGGCTCCTGAGATTATCGGGGAAGAACATTATAACTGTGCACAGAGAGTAAAAGAAATCCTTCAGAGATACAAAGCGCTTCAGGATATTATCGCGATCCTTGGTATGGAAGAACTTTCTGAAGAAGACAAATCAGTTGTTTACCGTGCAAGAAAAGTTCAGAGATTCCTTTCTCAGCCTTTCCACGTAGCAGAACAGTTTACAGGTATTCCTGGATCTTTGGTAGACATCAAAGATACCATTAAAGGATTCAACATGATCATCGATGGTGAATTGGATCACTTGCCGGAAGCTGCTTTCAACCTTAAAGGAACCATTGAAGAAGCAATCGAAGCAGGACAAAAAATGTTAGCTGATAACGCTTAAGAAATTTTAAATGTTAAATTTTAGATTTTAGATTGAATTTCAATAATTTATAATTTAAAATCTATAATCTATAATTTCATAAAAATGAATATAAAAATTTTAACACCAGAATACGTAGTTTTTGAAGGAGAAGTAGACTCAGTATTACTGCCTGGAAAAAATGGTGAATTCCACATCATGCAAAACCACGCAGGAATTGTTTCTTCTTTAATCGGTGGTAAAGTAAAATTATACGCTAAATCTATCGATGAAGCTTATTCAAAATACTTTACGAAAGAAAATGAGAAAGATTCAGTTTTTTCTTACCCTATCAAAAGCGGTGTTGTAGAATTTAATCATAATAAAGGAATTATCCTTTGTGAATAATTAAATGAAAAGCTAAATATATTTTCAAGAAAGTGTAACAATTCGTTACACTTTTTTTATTTTTGTATGAATTTGGTTTTATGAAGGGATTTTTAATTATTTTATTTTCAGTTTTCGGGTTGCTTTTCAATGCTCAGACGGTTAAAATTAAAAGAGGAATTGTGGATCTTGAAGGAATTCATGTCGCAAAACTGTCCTATAAAAGTGGAATATATACTTTTATGGATCTTAAAGAAACTCCAATTTATACAATAGAATTTGTAGATAAAAGTGTGGTTGATTCTGTACGCGACAGTTACATCAAGCTAAAAAGAATTTATAATCAGGACAAAACGCTCGATCTGGACTATATTTCGCCATCTGCATTTTCAGGGGAAGAAAAATCGGCAGCTTACACCTGTGTTAAAAGTCTGAAGATCATTGATGAAAGAGGAATCAATATCAAAAACTTAGATGAGCTTTTTAAAAATTCTCCTAAAAGGAAGCTTGATACCAAAACAAAAGATGCTTATACCATCCGAACTAAAATTGATAAATTAAATATTACGGTCAATAATGTTGGTGAAATTTTAAGTAACGGAAAACCAGTGGGTTATTTTACCAATTTACCGGCAAGTTTTGGTTCCGATGACACAGTTACGGATAAAACATTTGTTGATATTGAAATTTATGATGCCAACAGCAAATACATCGGGAAATACATTACGACAACCAAACAGATTAAATCTGCGGGAGGAAAAACCTTTACTCTGTACCGCGAAATGTCCGGAAGAGCATCTCTTTTAAAATTCCCAACCTACAAAGCTATTGCCGAAAGAATGGCAATTATGGATCCGAATTTTATAAAAATTCAGGAAAAAGTAATTGTGGGTGAAGTCACAAAGGACGGTGTTCAAAAGTAAAAATCATCAATAGGAACGGGCTTTATCCCGTTTAACACTGATATAAATTCAATTGGCTTTAGCCAAAATATAAAAAAGCTTCATATTTTTTTTGAAGCTTTTCCTATTTCATTTTTCTGGTTAGAACTTGTAAATAATTTAAGCCTGAGATTTTTTTAATCTACAAACTCAAAATCACTCCATTCTCTTTCAATTGCTGCATCGGTTTAGAAAACCAGAATAATTCAAAATCTTCAAAATTTTCTTCGAATTGAGTTTTCAATTGTTGCAAAGTTGGCTTTTTTAAATTTTCAATTGGATAATCACTAAACATTTTCATGAGCCATTCTGCGTATTCCTGCTCTAAATCTATACTCACAACATTGGTTTTTAAGTGCGCTGTAATTTTCGTGTACGTATAAATATGTTTCTTTTTATTTTTTACGCGATTCTCAGCGATTACATTTTTGGCTAAAAATAGAACTTTAGAATTTCCTTTAAAAACAAAATCATCATCTTCCAGAAGACAGTCATGAATATAATCCGGATGAACGGTCGTTCTCGGAATTTTAAAATCAAACCATTCCTGAAGAGGAAGTTCGAAATTGATTCCGTGCATATAATTGAACAGAGATTTTTTTAAACCAAAGCTGAACTTTCCATGATCGATTCCAGTTTTGTCTGTAAAATCAACATCGTTGTTCGCAAATAGAATTTCCTGCTTAATCGGAGTAACGCCAAATTCTTCAGGATTAATTCCGACAGGTGAATGCGCCGTCATAGCAAACTGATGCCAGAATCCACTTTGTAATATTCCCATCTCAAAAAGCTGACGAACCATTTCCAGAGAATCCACGGTTTCCTGAATAGTCTGGGTAGGGTAGCCATACATTAAATAAGCATGGATCATGATTCCGGCTTCTGTAAAATTTCTTGTTACTTTAGCAACTTGTTCCACAGAAATTCCTTTATCAATCAATTTCAGCAGACGGTCACTTGCAACTTCCAATCCACCTGAAACCGCTACACAACCTGAAAGTTTCAAAAGAAAACACAGATCTTTGGTGAAACTTTTTTCAAAACGAATATTCGTCCACCACGTTACGACCAAATTTCTTCGTAAGATTTCTAAAGCAACTTCACGCATCAATGCAGGAGGAGCTGCTTCATCTACAAAATGAAATCCTGTTTCTCCAGTTGTAAGGATCAACTCTTCCATTCTGTCAACCAGAATTTTAGCTGAAATCGGTTCGTAAATTTTAATATAATCTAAAGAAATATCGCAAAAAGTACATTTACCCCAATAACATCCATGTGCCATTGTGAGCTTATTCCATCTTCCGTCACTCCACAAACTGTGCATCGGATTGGCAATTTCAATTACCGAAATGTATTTATCTAATTGTAAATCTGTATAATCGGGAGTTCCGATATCGGCTTGCTTATAATCGTGTCTTGTGGAATTATTTTTATAAGTAACTTCTCCGTTTTCAAGTAAAAAAGTTCTTTTGACTTCGACAGGCTCAGTCACCTTCGAAATTATATTTTGATAAAGCAATTCAATTGGAAGCTCTCCATCATCCAAAGTAATAAAATCAAAAAACTCAAAAACTCTTTTATCTTTTAATTCTCTTAATTCAGTATTCGGAAATCCGCCGCCCATTGCAGTTTTAATGTGCGGATAATTTTTTTTGATATATTTCGCGCAACGAAAAGCAGAATATAAATTTCCGGGAAAAGGAATGGAAAAACAAATCAGTTTTGGCTGAACAAGCTCTAATTTTTCCTGAAGAATCTTTAAAGTAAAATCATCTATAAAAGTAGCTTCGCCGCAAATTTTAGAATAAAGTTCATCAAAAGAATTGGCACTTTTTCCTAATCTTTCCGCATAACGGCTGAATCCAAAATCAGGATCAATATTTTCAACAATATAATCCGAAAGATCTTCTAAATACAAAGTAGCCAAATGTTTGGCTTTGTCCTGAAGTCCCATATTTCCGAAAGCAAATTCCATATCATCAAGCTGATTGAATCGGGAAGCTTCCGGAAGAAAGTTCATCGAACAGATTTGTCTTGCCAACGTTGGGGTTTTACCCTGTAAAAAAGTAATAACCTGATCGATCGTTTTGATATATTCTTCTTTTAAAACGTAAATTCTTTGAGCATTTTCTGAAATGGTATGAAGATCAATTTCCTGATTAAAAATCTTCTGAAGTCCGTCTTTCGAAAATAATTCCAAAATGACCTCAATTCCCAAATCTGTCTGAAAGCTGGAAATATTTTTGGTATTCAGAAAACCTTTAATATAAGCTGTTGCAGGATAAGGCGTGTTGAGCTGTGTGAAAGGCGGAGTAATGAGAAGTAGATCTTTCAAGAAAAAATTTTTGCAAAGTTATTTTAAATATTCAGATTTTGAAAATTTATGATAGGTTTTAAAACAAAAACCACTGATCGAATGTCAGTGGTTCTTAAATTTATTTTATATTCAGATTAAATTTCTTTGAAACTTAAACCTTGTTCTGCCAACAGTTTTTGTTCCTGCTCTTTGTAATAGCCACTTACCAGTTTATCGTGAATGGCTTCAAACGCAGCAAGAGTTTCATTAATTTCAGCATCGGTGTGAGAAGCTGTAGGAATTAATCTTAACAAGATCATTCCTTTCGGAATTACAGGATATACCACTACCGAAGTAAAGATTCCGTAGATTTCTCTTAGATCTTTCACCAAAAGAGTTGCTTCCACCGGAGTTCCCTGCATCATAACGGGAGTTACGCAAGTGTTTGTATCTCCAATGTTAAAGCCTCTTTCTTTAAGACCATTCTGTAATTTGTAAGTATTTTCCCAAAGTTTTGCTTTGATTTCCGGTCTTGTTCTCAACAGTTCCAGTCTTTTTAAACCTCCGATTACCATTGGCATCGTTAAAGATTTAGCAAAAATCTGAGATCTTAAATTGAATTTCAGGTATCTGATAATTTCTTTATCACCCGCGATGAAAGCTCCAAAACCTGCCATTGATTTGGCAAAAGTAGAGAAGTAAACATCAATCTGATCCTGACAACCCTGTTCTTCACCAGCTCCGGCTCCTGTTTTTCCAAGAGTTCCGAATCCGTGAGCGTCATCAACTAAAAGTCTGAATTTATATTTTGATTTTAATTCACAGATTTCTTTTAATTTACCTTGCTGTCCTCTCATTCCGAAAACCCCTTCGGTAATTACTAAAATTCCTCCTCCTGTTTCTTCAGCTACTTTCGTTGCTCTTTCAAGATTTTTTTCAAGACTTGCAATATCGTTGTGTCTGTACGTAAATCTTTTTCCTGCGTGAAGTCTTACACCGTCTACGATACAAGCGTGAGAATCAACATCATAAACGATTACATCATTTCTTCCTACCAAAGCATCAATGGTAGAAACCATTCCCTGATAACCGAAATTTAATAAATATGCAGATTCTTTCTGAACAAAATCAGCCAGTTCTTTTTCCAATTGCAAATGCTGCTCAGTTTCTCCCGACATTGCTCTTGCACCCATCGGATAAAACATTCCGAATTCTGCAGCTGCTTTTGCATCAGCCTCCAGAACTTCAGGATGATTACACATTCCTAAATAATCATTAGCACTCCAGAAAATAACTTCTCTTCCCTGAAACTGCATTCTCGGTCCGATAGGTCCTTCTAATCTGGGGAAAATGAAATACCCTTCACCATAATCTGCAAATTGTCCAAGAGGTCCTGGATTTTCTTTTATTCTGTCAAAAATATCCAACATTTTATTAATATTTTAAGTAAAAAAGCCTTTTGTAATCACAAAAAGGCTTGATTTGTATAAATTTTTCGTCCTTATTTAATGAATTCAGTTTTAAAAACTTCATCGTAGTTGTGCACACAGTTGTTTACAAACCCCTGTTCAGCCATCCATTTATCACTGTATACTTTAGTAATATATCTTGAACCGTGATCAGGATAAATCAACACAATCAGGTCATTTTCAGAAAATTCATGAGATTGCGCATATTGCATTAAAGCCTGTGTAACAGCTCCTGTAGTATATCCTCCCATAATTGCCTCTTTTAAAGCGATTTCACGGGTTCTGTAAGCAGACATTTCGTCATTTACTCTTACAAATTCATCTACTTTGTCGAAAAGAAGGGCAGAAGGAATTAAATTTTTTCCCATTCCTTCAATCTGATAAGGATGAACATCTTCTTTGTGGATTTCTCCGGTTTCGTGGTAGCTTTTCAGGATAGATCCGTCTGCATCCACACCAATGATTTTAATATCCGGATTTTTCTCTTTTAAAAATTTTGCTGAACCTGACAGAGTTCCTCCGGTTCCTGTACACGCAAACAGGTGAGTTACTTTTCCCTGAGTCTGTTCCCAGATTTCAGGACCTGTGGTCTGATAATGCGCATCAATATTCAATTCGTTGAAATATTGATTGATATAAACGGAATTTGGAGTTTCTGAAGCAATTCTTTTGGCTACTTCATAATAAGATCTCGGATCATCTGCGGGAACATTAGCGGGACAGATATAAACAGTAGCTCCTAAAGCCTTTAAGTAAGCTATTTTTTCAGGCTTTGTTTTGTCACTTACTGCAAGAATACATTTATATCCCTTGATGATACAAACCATGGCAATAGAGAATCCTGTATTTCCTGAAGTAGTTTCTACCACTACGGAATCTTCTTTTAATAAACCTTTTTTCTCAGCGTTTTCTATAATATGAAGTGCGATTCTATCTTTTGTGGAATGTCCAGGATTATATGATTCTAACTTGGCATAAACGGTTGCAGGAATATCTTTCGTCACAGTGTTAAGCTTCACCATAGGAGTATTTCCTATTAGGCCAAGTATATTATCGTAAACATTACTCATTATTTGTTATTTTTCAATAAAAATCTGACGGCAAAAATACAAAAAAATAAATTTATTTCTAAACTTTTGTTTGATTTCTAACCTCTAAAATAGATAAAAAATTGTTTTCTGTTACTATCTAAAGATGAAACTTTTCAAAAAGCGAGCCAAAATCTTTAAATTTTGTTAAAAACCGTCTAAAATCATATAAAAGCCTTATTTTCGCGTAATTGATTTAATACTATGAAAAATTGGACTTTTAAGCAATGGAACACCGTTCTCGGATGGGTTGTTTTCGTCATTGCATTTTTCACGTACTTGTCCACCATAGAACCGAATTTCAGTTTTTGGGATTGTGGCGAGTATATTTCCTCGGCGGTAAAACTTGAAGTAACGCACGCTCCGGGAGCGGCTTTATTCCAGATTGTGGGTGCTGTGGCAGCCATTTTTGCTTTAGGAAAGGGCGAAAATTATTCTATCGTGATCAACGCGATGTCTGCATTGTTTAGTGCGTTTACGATCTTGTTTTTGTTCTGGACAATTACCCATTTCGTAAGAAGACTTTTAAACAAAGATTTTGATGACATTACAAAACATCAGGAAATTTCTATTCTTTTTGCAGGAGTTGTAGGAGCGTTATGCTTCACCTTTTCAGATACCTTCTGGTTCTCTGCGGTAGAAGGGGAAGTTTATTCGATGGCATCTATGTTTATTGCACTTTTGGTCTGGTTAATTACCAAATGGGAGAATGAATATCAGGCGAAGGACAGCGAGAGATGGATTATTTTAATTTTCTTCATTTTAGGACTTTCAGTAGGAGTTCACATGATGTGTATGTTGGCAATTCCTGCGATCTGTTTTGTGTACTACGCGAGAAACTACACTTTTACCTGGAAGAATTTTCTTTGGGCAAATGTGATTACGCTGGTAATTTTAGCAATCGTTTTTAAAGGGATTTTCCCATTGATCATGACGATGTTCGGGAAACTTGAGATTTTCTTCGTAAACGGTTTAGGTCTTCCTTTCCATTCCGGAACTATTGCTGCTTTTGTTTTAATGGTTGTCATCTGTTACTTCCTGATCTCTTATGCAGGAAAGATGAAGAAAAATGTTTATCAGACAATTGCATTATCCATTGTTTTCATGATGATCGGTTTTTCATGCTGGATGGTAATTCCTATCAGAGCAAACGCAAATCCGCCAATGAACCTTAATGATCCGGACAACGCCATCGGAATGCTGGATTATTATAACAGAGAACAATATGGAGACTGGCCTACAATTTATGGTCAGAATTATACCGCTTTCTTAGATGCAAACGGAATTGAGAAAAAAGAAGACGGAAGTTTTAATACTGTGAAAACGGGAGAAATCTACGAAAAAGACGAGAAAACAGGAACGTACAGAAAAACAGGAGACCGATTCAATTATGTTTTCAATAAAGCACACGTAGGTTTTATGCCTAGAATGTTTAATGAGGACAAAGATGTAATGGCTAACTACATTTCAATGTACGGTGCGCCGGATTTCACCTTTAATTACAGTAATGAAGATGTTGCAGACAGCCCTGAAGCAAAGCAGATTTTCGACGAATTAAGAAAGAAATATGAAGACGGATCGATCACGGCTGCAGATTATTTAAAAGTAAAACCGTATAACTTAATCAATGTTCAGAAGCCTTCTCTGGCTCAGAATATGGATTATTTCATCACGTTCCAGAACGGATATTATTTTGTAAGATATTTAATGTGGAATTACGTAGGTCGCCAGAATGATCTTGAAGGTAACATGGAAAGCACAAGAGGAAACTGGATCTCGGGAATTTCTTTTATTGATGATGCTTTATGGGGAAGTCAGGAAAAAATGCCTGCAAAATTCAAAAATGAAAGTACCGTAAAATTCTTCTTTCTACCTTTAATTTTAGGATTAATCGGATTCTTTTTCCAGCTTAACAGAGATTTCGGAAGATTCTATGCTATGCTTTCAATCTTTGTATTGATGAGTGTGGGAATCGTTTTCTATACCGGAGTAAAGCCTTTCGAACCGAGAGAAAGAGATTATGCAATGGTAGGTTCGTTCTACGTTTTTGCCATCTGGATCGGATTAGGAGCCGGAGCAATTCTTTGGTTCTTGCAGTCTAAAATAAAATCGAATGCAGCAAACATTGTTGCAGGAGTAGTTCTTCTTGGAGTTCCTTTCATGATGGGCTTCCAGAATTATAATGTACATAACAGACACGACAGATATACTTCTTACGATTACGGATATTCTGTATTGAAATCTTTGCCTAAAAACGACATTGTTTTCGTGTACGGAGATAACGACACCTATCCGGTTTGGGCAATTCAGGAGACTGAAAATTTTAGAGACGATGTAAAAGTAGTCAACTTTACACTGGCTTCCACACCTTGGAATATCGATCAGATTAAAAGAAGAACGTACAATGCGGCGCCGGTTCCGGGAGTTTTAACGCATGACGATTACAGAGATGGTGTAAACGACCAGATCTATATGATGAAGAAGGAAGACTGGCAGGGACTTTTCTCAATGTTAAAAGAACAGGGAGCACCTCCAACGGAATTTGCGGAATTCAGAAAATATCTTACTCAGGATTCTATGACGATGAAAGAAGCAATCAGCTTCCTGAAATATACTTCTCCTGCGAAAAACGAACTTCTTAAAATGTATTTCGGGGAAGAAAAATTCGAGAAATACAATATCTTACCTGTAAACAAATTCATTTTACCGGTCAATAAAGAAAATGCAGTAAAATCAGGAATCATTAAAGCAGCAGATCTTCCGGATACAGTTAATCAGATCATGATTACATATAAAGGAAATACGCTGTATAAAAACAATTTAATTCTACTTGATGTTTTGGCACATTTCGACTGGAAAAGACCAATCAACTTCTCTTCAGGAGGAATCTACGACAGCGAAAATATTTTCTTCTTAGACGAGTATCTTCAGTTTGACGGTTTCAGTTACAGATTGGTTCCAATTCATACCCCACCATCACAAGGCGGAGATATGGGAAGAGTAGATGCCAATTCTCTTTACAATGTGGTTAAAAATTTCAGATGGGGTAACTTCAAGAATTTAAATACGCACTTTGACGAAACAGCCACTTCCAACATCATGAGCTACAGATCTTCCGCAAGCAGAGCTGCAGCAGCTTTGGCAACGATGGGGCAAAAAGGAAAAGCACTGGAACTATTGGATTTAGCTTCTAAAGAAATTCCTGCTGAAAAATACAACGATCCCCGTTCCTTAAGCTCAATGGTTTACGGATACATTGTGGCAGGACAGGAGAAAAAAGGATTGCAGCTTGCTGAAGTTCTGAAAAAAGGAATATTTGAAGAATACGATTATTACATGAGTCTGAGCAAATCTGATCAGAGTTATCTGAAAAGACAGATAAGAACAAAACCAATGGAATATTCTTTAGTCATTTCAGCCGTTACAGATGCTTATTCGAAGATTGGAAAGAAAGATAAAGCGTATGATTATCTGATAAAATCCATCGAGCCGATTGATAAGAAATTCAACACTTTTGTAGAAAATCTTAAAGAAATGGGCAAAGAAAAAGCGATGAAGGAATCTGAGCAGGTACAGAAGATCACTCCTTTTTACCAGTATCTTTTCGATGTAATGGAACCTTTTGATTCCACTTACACCAAAGAAAAAGAGGCACAGATCACCAATTCGATTATTAAAGCAACGCAATAATAACAAAACTTAAAACGGAACTTCGGTTCCGTTTTTTTTATATATTGGGATTCAGAAATTTTAAGATTATATTTGCGATATCAAAGAAGCACAATGGTAGAGACGAGAAATAACAAAATCCCGGTGTATGCTGTAATTTTTACAGTCGTTTTTAAACTTTTATTTTTACTTACAAATTATATTCAGGAAGACGCTTTCATTACGTGGAGAGTTGCACAGAATCTTCTGGATTACGGAGTGATCGGCTTCAACGGCGATACGAAGATATCTGCTTCTACAACGCATCTTTATGTTTTTGTTTCGTATCTGTTTAATTTAATTTTCGGAAAAGACAATTTCATAGAACCGCTTCTTGTTTTTAACTCAATCCTTTTTACCATCGGAAGTTTATTGCTTTCGTATCTGGTTTTAAAAAATGTATGGCATAAAGCCATCTTTATCTTTTTAATAGGAATTTTACCTCCGGCAATCAAAATTTCCATCCTCGGAATGGAATACGGAATTCTTTTCTTACTGGAAATGGCATTGCTGTATTATGGCTTTCATAAAGGAAAAAAATGGGCTTTCATTGTTTTGCCGATCCTTATTTTGTTCACAAGAATTGATACAATTATATTTTTAGGAATTGTATTTTTAATCGATCTTTTGTGGAATAAAAAAATAAGATGGAGCTATATTTTAGGCGGTATTTTAGGAATTTCAGTGGTCTTGGCTTTCAACTGGTTTTACTTTGGAGAGTTGGTTAACAATACCATTATTGCTAAAAAACTGGCATACGATAAAAACTTTACATTCCAACAGAATGCAGAATATTTCTGGCTGAACTTCGGAAACTTCTGGGGAATGCTGAAACTTCCCGGAGACTTCAATCCACTGACTGTTTTACTGCTTATTTTCGAATTGCTATGCTTCATTTATTTGGTAAGACAAAAGGACAGAAGAAACATTTTCTTATGGATAATCTTCATTTTCGGATGGACGAAACAGCTTATTTTTCTTTCCCAAAAAAGTCTTTTCGACTGGTATTACTGGGTTCCGCAGATTTTACTTTTCGTTCCAGTTGTAATTTTTATTTTGGAGCAAAAAGTAAAAAGAAATCTTTGGCTGTCATTATTAATCGTCATTTATATCATTCCAATGCTGGCTTTTCAGACGGTGCATTCAATTGCTACAGGAAACGGAGAATGGAATTACAGAAGAACAATCGGAACATTTTTAAACCAATATGAAAAAGATAAAAACCAATGGATTTTTCTTGAACCTGCCGGTTATGTTCCTTATTTTTCAGGATTAAAGGCGATTGATGAAGTTGGATTGGTGGATAAAAAAGTACAGGAAGAAATTAAAAAAGACAAGCCGAATTTCTGGATCAATACCGTGAAAAACAGAAAGCCCAAATATCTTCTTTCTTACGATGACCTGTTTAAATCTAAAAATGCTGAGTATCTGAAAATTCATTATAAACTGATTAAAGAATTCCGTGTAAAGGATCATCTGAAAAGTGATAATAAGATTTTAGAAAAGATTTATATTTTAAAACCTTCCGGAACGGATTATAATTTATACGAAAGAATTGATTAATTTTAGATTTTGCTGGAAGATAGAAGTAAGGATGCAGGAAGTTTAAAGTTTATTGTAAAGACTCATCAACTCCAAAACCCTCAAGCTCTAATACACTAAAACAACTAAAACTATGAAATACTGTGCATTTCTGCGTGGCGTCAACGTAAAAGGAACCAATATGAAAATGGCGGAAGTCTGTCAGGTTTTCAATAATGCAGGAATGAATGACGTTATTTCAATTTTAGCATCAGGAAATATTGTTTTTTCCTCCGATAAAAAAGCCGACGAATTAAAGAAAATCCTTGAGAAAGCAATGTCAGAACATTTCTCTTACGAAGCTTATCTGTTCATCAAATCTCAGGAAGAAACAGAACAATTCTGGAACGGAAATCCTTTTGAAAAAAACGATGATTTTCACACATATACTTTTATAGGTAATAACGGTGTCGAAAATAGTTTAATGAAGGAATTTGAAAACGCTTTAAAAACGGAGAATGAAGCCGCAGAAATCGTAAACCATATTTTTTACTGGCAGGTTCCGAAGGGAAATACACTGGATTCTGCTTTCGGGAAAATTTTAGGTAAAAAAAGCATGAAAGACCAGTTTACAAGCAGAAATATCAATACTTTTGAGAAGATTTTAAAGAAATTTTAATTTAAAATTCTCTCGCAGATTTGGCGGATTACGCAGAAAATTTAATTATAAAATAGTTTCAAAAAAATCTGCATAATCCGCCAAATCTGCGGGAATAAAAAAATAATTATTGTAAAAATTCCAAAAGACCAAAACTATTGTAGTCATAGTCCGTTAAACCCTCCAAATAATTTCGGATTTCCGAACTTTCTCCCTATTTTTACTGAAGTTTTTAATCAAAAAATAAAATGATTCAGTATTTAGATAATATCCACCACAAAGATTCCAGAAACTTTTTCCTAATTGCCGGTCCCTGCATCATCGAAGGCGAAGACATGGCACTGAAAATTGCAGAAAAAGTGGTGGAATTAACCAATAAATATAATATTCCCTACATTTTTAAAGGAAGCTTTAAAAAAGCCAACCGAAGCAGAGTAGACTCTTTTACCACAATCGGAGAAGAAAAATCTCTGGAAATCCTTAAAAAAGTAGGAGAAACATTCAATATCCCCACAACAACAGATATTCACGAAAACGAACACGCAGCTTTGGCGGCGCAATATGTAGATGTGTTGCAGATTCCTGCGTTTTTGGTTCGCCAGACAGACCTTTTGGTTGCCGCAGCACAAACAGGAAAATGTGTCACCTTAAAAAAAGGACAGTTTCTCTCTCCGGAATCCATGAAATTTGCCGTTGAAAAAATTACAGACTCAGACAATCAGAAAGTGGCGATCATTGAAAGAGGAAATACCTTTGGTTACACAGATTTGGTGGTAGATTACAGAGGAATTCCAACCATGAGAAACTATGCACCTGTCATTCTGGATGTTACCCATTCTCTGCAACAGCCTAATCAAAGTTCAGGAGTTACAGGAGGAAGACCGGATCTTATCGAGACCATCGCAAAAGCAGGAATCGCAGTCGGCGCAGACGGAATTTTCATCGAAACGCATCCCACTCCCGAAACCGCTTTGTCCGACGGAGCCAATATGTTGAGACTGGATCTTCTGGAAGATTTACTGCAAAAACTAACCAGAGTTCGGGAAGCAATTTTATAATTAAATTCTGTTAAAACTTTTATTTTTTATTTGAAGCTCTTTCCCGCTTTCCATTACAATCTTTTTTTGCAAAAAAGGATTTTCATTACAATCGGGGCTAGGATTTCAGTCTGTATTTCACGCACAGAAACGGATACAAATCTTCAAAAAACTTCAGATAAGAAATGTTAAATAAAGTTTAAATAAGTTAAAATAAAATTTATATATTCACGTTTGAAATTTTAAAGCATTTCTTTTGAAAAAACTAGTTTTACCATTGAGCCTTATGGTTCCTGCATTAGTATTCTCTCAGGTAAAGAAAAAGAAGGATACAATGAAGACCGCAACTATTGAAGAAGTAGTTTTCCAGAAAAAAGTAACAGGAAAAACCAATGATATCACCGCCGTAAAAATTTCGGCAAAAGATGCTCAGAATGTGGCGAGTATTTCCGGTGGGATCGAAGGGATCCTTAAGACTTTACCTTCCGTAAACTCAAATACGGAGCTTTCTTCACAATATATGGTTCGTGGCGGAAACTATGACGAAAACCTGATCTATATTAATGATATCGAAATTTACAGGCCATTCCTCATCAGAAATTCTCAGCAGGAAGGGTTAAGCATCATCAATCCCGATATGGTTTCCACCGTTAATTTCTCAGCCGGAGGTTTTGAGCCGAGATACGGTGATAAAATGTCGTCTGCTTTAAATATCTATTACCGTGAACCTGAAAAATTTGAAGTTTCCGGAGAAGGAAGTTTAATCGGAGGAAGATTATCCACCGGTTTTGCTGTCGGAAAAGACAAAGAAGGAAACAGAAAATTTACTGCCTTATTTTCAGGAAGATACAGAAATACAAACCTTGTTCTTAATACCCTGAAAGAAGATACAGACTTCAATCCGAAATACATGGATTTTCAGACGTATCTGAATTATCATTTCAGTCCGAAATTTACGGCTTCATTCATCGGATATTATTCCAAGAATGATTACGAAATGATTCCGAAAGCAAGAAGTGTAGACTTCGGATCTTTGCAGCAGCCGATTAATTTAACAGTAAATTACGGTGGCCGTGAAGACGATAAGTATAAAAATATGATGGGAACATTCTCCCTGAATTATAAGCCATCCGATAAATGGAGATTTACTTTAGACGCTTTTGCCTACCAAAACCGTGAAAGAGAATATTACACCATCGCTTCGGCTTATGTTTTACAGACTTTTGATCCGATCACGGGAGAACCCGTTACTTCATACGATACTGGCGGACAAATAGAGCATGCACGAAATGATTTATATGTAAAAACTTACGGAACACAGTTCAGAACCCGTTTTTCGCCTAACGTAAATACAGATATTGAAGTCGGCTTCAAATATGAAAAAGAAAACCTGAAAGATCTTACCAACGAATGGAAGCTGGTAGATTCTGCAGGTTACAGCACGCCGATTTCCGCACTTTTAGATCCCAGAAATCCGCCGGATTTAAAATTATATTACAGCATTGCAGGGAAAAATGATATTCAGCCGACAAGAATGTCTGCTTACGCGCAGTATTCTCAGAAATTTTTCTGGGGAAGCAATAAAGTGTTTGTAAACGCGGGAGCAAGAGTATCGCACTGGAGTTTCAATAACGAAACCATTTTCTCTCCGAGAGCTCAGTTTGCGATCAAGCCGGATTGGGATACCGATATGTTGTTCAGGCTTTCCGGAGGTATCTATTATCAGGCTCCTTTTTATAAGGAAATCAAAGACTTAGACGGGAATTTTAATTCAAATATAAAATCACAGAGATCTATTCAGGCAATTCTGGCGAACGATTACGAATTCCAGATGTATGACAGACCGTTTAAACTGACCACGGAATTGTACTACAAGAAAATGAATGATCTGATTCCGTATTTCATGGACAACGTGAGAATTCGTTATTCCGGAAAAAATAATGCTTCAGGATACGCATACGGAATTGATACCAGATTGTTCGGAGAATTTGTTCCCGGAGTGGATTCCTGGTTATCGGCAAGTTATGCCCGAGTGTATGAAAATATTGATGGGAGAGGAGACATTCCGAGACCAACCGATCAAAGGTTAAGATTTGCGATGTTCTATCAGGATTATATGCCGAGATTCCCGAAAATGCGCGTCAATCTTACTTTAACTTACGCAATGGGATTACCTACAGGATCGCCGATTGTTTTGGATGAAAACAGAAAAATCGATTATCTTGCAGGATATTCCTATCAAAAAACATTGCCATCTTATAAAAGGGTAGATTTAGGACTTTCGTATGCCTTCATCGATCCGAAAGAAAAAAATCAGGCATATGGTTTTTGGGGAAATTTTGATGAACTAACTTTGGGCGTTCAGGTTTTCAATGCCTTTAACATCAGAAATACCGTTTCCAATCAGTGGATTACCGATGCGAATACCAATCTGATGTATCCGGTTCCTGTACGTTTAACAGGACGTTTCTTCAATGTAAAACTTGAATTTAGAATAAAATAAATACAGACTCCTGAAATTTTTCGGGAGTTTTTTTATTTCCTGAATTTTATAACATCTTTAAAGAATTTTATAACGAAGATTGTCTTCATATTTTTAACTTTGTCTCAATGAAAAAGATTCTTGCCATCCTGTTGTCTGCTTAAATTCTTCTTTGGCTCGGACTTGTTCTCCGAATCTTTTTAGCCAAGTATAATTTTCAAAGTCAAAAAACACATTTTTAAGGAATGACTAGTTAAGTCAAACGCCTTAGTGAATTTAAAAATATCCGGTAAGTTTTTAAAAGAAAATCTTTGTGTTCTTCGCGTTAAAAAAGCAAACAGACAGATAATCAAAATGTCTGGGAAACTACATTTCCAGTCGAATTGTTTTCTCAACCAGTTTTTGATTAAAGCTTTCAGGAACCAGTCTGAACATGAAATTCCTTACAAAAGTTCCTCTTTCCCATTGTGAAACCTGTCCGATTTTCCAGCTTGTATCAACTACATAATCTACTTTTTTTCTCCTGACTTTCTGAAAATTTTCAAAAACTTCATTAAAATTCTGATGGTTTTCCAACAGCTTTCCGATAATATAAGCGTCTTCAATCGACTGACAGGCTCCCTGTCCGAGATTCGGCGTTGTTGCGTGTGCTGCATCACCGATCAGACAAAGATGATTCGTGTGCCATTTAGGAATAGGAGTGAGGTCGATAATTTCGTTAAAAATGATATTTTCCTGAAATGTTTTCTCAATAATTTCAAGAACCAGAGGATGAAACCCGTAAAAATTTTCAGCTAAATTATTTTCATTCTGATGAATGTTTTTATTAATAACAGCGTACCAGTATATTTTTCGGTCGGTCATTCTTACAAAACCGAAACGTTTTCCTTTTCCCCATGCTTCAATGGCTTTATGATGAAAATTTTCAGGAAGATCAAATTCTGCCAAACCGCGCCAACACAATTGCTGTGTATTTCTGATGGTTCCCGTTCCGAAAATCTGGTTTCTTACTTTTGAATGAATTCCGTCTGCTCCAAAAACGATTTTGCTTTCAGTTTCAGTTCCGTTTTCAAAATTCAAAATATAATTTTCTTTCTTCTCAATTTTGTTCAGCACATGATTCAATTGAATATATTTATAGCCCATATTTTCCGCCAAAATCTTTTGCAGATCGGCTCTGTGAATGGCTACATTGCATGAATTGTATTTCTTCTCCAATTCCAGAACATTGGTTTTGGAAATAAGTTTCAGCTTTTCATCCGTTATCGAAATGCCGTGAATTTTGTTTCCTGCCTGTTCAATTTTTTCTTTTAAGCCTAACTTATCGAAAATCTGCATCGCGTTGATTGCCATCATAATTCCGGAACCGACAGGTTTTATTTCCGCTGCCGATTCATACAGGGTAAAATCAATGTTTTGTTGTTTCAGGATATTTCCTAATGTTAAACCGCCGATTCCGCCTCCGATGATGGATATTTCGTTCATTATTTTAAATTTTTCAATTCGCTCAACAGTTGATTCTGTTTACTGATAAAATTCTCCAGACTGTCTGTTTTTAAAGGGTGTGCATTCTGATATTTTTCAATTTCAGGAAGGGTTTTTCTGATTTTGAAAATTGTATACGTATCGTGAATTCTTTCACGGTTTTTTGTAATTTCTTCAATCAGATCTTTTATTTTCTTCACTTTGAGATTATATTGCTCTTCACTTCTCTTAATTTCTGTTTCAATTTCTTTTCGTGATATTGAATCGCTTACAGATTTAGCCAAAGACTCCGCATTGCTGTAATAGGTTTCAGATTTGCTAATGACGTCATCATATTCAAGAGTAGCATCGTCTGTTTTGCTGTCGATCATACTTACTTTTTCATCAAGAGCCTGAAGATTTTTATCGTTTTTAAGCAGTTCATCATAAATCTGATGAACCATATCATCTTCACGGGAAGAAAGTCTTGTTCCTTTTGTTATGGAGCCTGAAGCGGAAGATTCGGCATTATCCACGGCATTTTCAACCAAAGGTTTATTTTCGGATCTGCTTTCATTACAGGAAAACAGGGCTAAAAGCAGGGTAGAAGTAAAAAATAATTTTTTCATGTTGTGTATATATTTAATATGAGTTCGGATAAGTCTTCTTAAACGAAATGCTAAACAAATATATTCAATTATTAAGAATTCAGCTTTTAAGATATACAATGGCGTAAAACTTATTAAAGTAATACTATTTTGTCTTTTTTAAATAAACGAAGTGCCTTTGTTTAGCTACAAACTTTCAATAAGTAAAAAAATCTTTTGTTTTTCTTTGCGATAAATCATTATAGTGTTATAAATCAATTGTTTAAAGTTATTTTTTATCCGAACTGAAGTTATTTAATTTTTGATTTCAGGAATTAAAAGATCTGCCGGACTTATCGTGAAAAACAGATCAGGATAGACAAAATCCAGAGAACGGTTTTCTTCACCTCTCAGCCGGAAAAACTCTTTTTCCTTTTCTTCATCGGATAAAATAAATAATTCTCCGGTTGAAAAATACGGTTGGTTGTCCTTAAATCTGATAAAAGTTTTGGAAGTCCTGAACGTCATTCCCAACCATCTGTTATCCGTAAAATCTTTGGAATTAGGATTAGAATTCAGAACAATTTTATGCTGAAACTTTTTATTCGTATCTACAGAAAATAGTACAACAGAATGATGATCCAGTATAATTTCAGATTCTTCTTCCGTGATTTTGTCTTTTATAACAAGCTTTCTGAGCTGATTTTCTTTTAATTGATCTGGATTTTCATAGCATGAAAACAAAGCAATAAATGAATGATCTTCCAGATCCAAAGCCTGATCGGAATGAAATCCCATTTTCGAGTACGAAGAATCATACACTTCAATCAATGCATTGTTGAAATGCTGTTCAGGCACATCTGTTTTTTCGGCTGAAATAGCTTGATTCATTTGTTCAACAACGGAATGATGAACCTCAGAAAAGAGATTCGCCGGAATCTGGTATCTTGTTGTTGTTCTTACGACACCAAAAGTTCCGTTTTCTTCTTTCACGAGATGATTTCCGAGCCTGCCTTTTCCTGTTGCTTCAAAATCCGCAGAATTCAGGAGATTTTCAAATGTATTTTGCTTTTCAGGAAGCCTTATTTTATAAAATCCGGAGTTGTTCATTACAGGATTGGTTTTTCATAGTCGCCAAGATTCATGCTGAAATGGGTTGTTTTATAGTTCACCTTATTCTCCGTCATGTTCTCTTCGTAATAAGAATTGCGAAGTTCCGCCTGCATTTCGGGAGTCATGCTTTCCAATTTAACATAATTACCGCTTTCTTTGATGTAGGTCTGATTGTCTCTGTACATCGCCTCAAGATTCGAACAACGAACCACATATCCCATTCTTATCGGAATCTGATCGACTCCCAAAACAGAAGGGCGGATTTCATGCGTATATAATCTATTGGTAGACAGTGGAATAATAAAAGCAGAATCCGGGTATAAAGTAACCGTAAATTCTTTTTCCAGAGATTCATCCTCAACCGTTTTCTTAAGCCTGAAATGGAGTCTTGTTAATGCGCTCGTTTGCTTATAACACACATCAAATCTATCTGTTTCCGATGGTTTTAAATGTTCGGAATTGGAATCGTCGTAGAAAGTACAGAATGCGATCAGTCCTTCTTTCGGCATATCTTTCGTTTTGTCGGAGTGGGCTTTAATTTTAGCCTTCACTTCCTTTTCAGCGTCGGAAGTTTTCTTTTTGTTCTCGTAAATCTGTACCAAAGCGTGATTCAGATCGGTTTCATATTCAAAAGTTTCTTTTGCACATTCGTTAAGAAGAGCAATAATTTTCCGGTCGGTTTCTCTGAAATTATCTGTCGGTCCTGTCAGATTACTGGAACATCTCAACAAATTAAAATGCAGTATTTCTTCCCCTTTTTCATCAGCTTCATGAGTCACTTTACTCAGATAAATGCCTTTTCTCAGGGCTTTCGCTTCTTTATTGGATTCTGTAAGTTCCTGAAAATGATGTTCAGATTTTACTTTTTCAAATATATTCTCCTCATGAAAAATTCTTCGGAAATACACCCCCGAATTGCTTACAATAACCGGAACTTCTCCAATTTGAATAACCTTTGATTTTTCTTCGCTGATATTTTCAAAATTCACCGAAAATTCTTTAATGATATGCAGGAAATGATGGTCTTTCTGAATAATTTCCAAATTTCCGCAGATGTATATTTTTTGATGATCAAGTTCCGGACTAAGCTCATGAACTACGGTTCCGCAGAAATGATCGATGATGTACTGAAGTTCTGCATTGATTTTCTGACTGTTATTTAAAACAACAAGAACATTTTTGTTTTTTGATATTTTGTTTTCTTCTGAATGGTTATTCATGTTTCTCAATTGAAAAGTGAAGATAGCTAAAATTTTAAATGTTTTCAAAATCTTAAAGCCTTTAAGGAATAAATACATTGATTTTCACTCAGTTTTTTAAAGCTAAAGAGGCTTAAAAATAAAATATTCTTGTTGTAAAATGCAGAGAAACAGGTTTTTATTAATCTCAAATCAAACTGTTTAAACTAATTTCAGAATTAACCACAAAAGGCACAAAAGATAATGTTAAAAGGAATTTCCAGAATATTCAAAGCACTCAAAAGAATAAAAATCAAAGATTTTTAAAAACTATTTTGAACTTTTTCATTTATAATGATCAACTTTAAATAAAAGTTTAGTCATCTTTTGTGCCTAAATAAAAAGTTTAAGCAGACGCATCTTTAAGGCGCAAGAAAATCATAAAGATTGATGCTAATTTTATCGCAGATAAAATCCAAATTTTAGAATAAAAAAAGACCATCGCAATGACGGTCTTTATCTGTTTTTTAAATTTCAAATTCAAATTGTACTATTCGTATTTGGAAAAATCAACCGCAAAAATGCATCGGTTTACCTGACTTCCGTTTTGTGCTCCTGCATTCGGTTCATATTCGGTTAAACTCCACAGGTAATTATATTGAGACTCATAGTAAAGAGATTCCGCTCCGTAAGGCCATCTGAAACGTACCGTATCATCTGCACCATCGGTATAACGCGCTAATCTCGCGTTTGATCCGTAAGAATTGCTTGGAGATCCGGTACAGGAAAGCCACGTTCTGTTGCCTTTTCTGAAAACACCCTGAATTCCATGCGCATGATTATCTGTAAAAAGACTGTTTTTAGGTGTCACGGTTACAATTCCTGTATTCTGAAGTCTTCCGTTCGTATCAACCTGAAAACCAAATACTTTTGGGACAATGGAAGCATCCGCGCTGCCTGAATAATATTGTCCTGTCCAGAACTGCGTTCCTTCATCATTTACCTGAATCGTAGAGAAAGGATTCGCATTGTTGATTTTCTGATATCCTGTCTGTGGCAATATGTACCTGTAATTGAAAGCGAACAGGTTTCCGTTAGAATCTTTACCGCATTTATCATTGGTTGTGTCGCCTGTACTTACTTCAATAATTTTATTCAGATCGAAAACACGGACGCCTAAATTTGTACTGCTGAGATAGATTTTACCTTTAAAATAGGCAATTCCGCCTGCATGAACATTCAACGGAGCGTAAGAACCATATTGTGAATAGCCTGTTGTACCTGCCGGAATATCGGGCTGAACCAAAAGAATATGACGGTAAGTAAGATATGTACTGGAACTCGGACTGATGTCAATCAGGGTAATTCGGGAACCTTTAAATTCAGCTTCATCTTTCGCGTACCAACTCACCAAAAGATAACGGACTCCGTCTTTTGTAAATCCTGAAATTCCCTGCGGTCTCCAAAGCGAAGTTGTTTCATCATCGGTATTCCAGCGGATTCCTCTCACTCTGTTTTCTTCAGGAATATTAAATCCGTAGACTTCGGTATAAGCACTTCCGCCGATTGCCTGACGGTTTTTATCAATCTGTGAAGGATTTAGAAAGCTGAAACCGGAATTGATGTATGCGCTTGTATCGGTGTAAGCATTTACGCTTACGTCTGCGGCAGCTTTACCAAGATCTGCTTTTGAAGATAAGTTTTCTTCTTTTAAAGTTGAAGCGATGTCATTATCTGTACATCCAATGCTCGTTATGGCAAACAAAAGCATCCACCCAAAAAGTTTTCTTTGAATCATAATCAATTTAATAATGTTTTTTAAGTTTTAAATTGATTGCGAAACTATCAGATTCTTTTTTTATCCGGATTTCGTACGGATTAATTATGTATTAAATTTATGTTTTATGAGTGGTCAATTATTATAAATATTTTGACCGTTAATATAATTCTCTAAGTCAAAATCTTTATTTTTAAGGTTAAGATTTACTTTAATGCTTCCATTAGAATTCCTTATTTCAAGTCGTTCTTTTACTTTTTGTTTTGTATCGTAAGAATATTTATAGAACACACCTGGAAAATCCTCATAACTTTTAGTAAGCTGAATGATTGGTTTATTGATTGTAAGGATGAAAATTTCGTCATTCAGAAAAACAATATCACCTTTTCTGTAACTTATTTTTTGCGCCTAATTTTGAATAGCCTTCTATCTCGGTTTCCACATTTCGAACTAAAGTATATTCTCTGTCTCTGATGAAATCATAAAACCGTTTCTGTTTATTTTTATTTAAGAAGTAAACGAATATATTCCCGAAAATAAAAATCAGGATAAATCCTCCGATAAAAAATTGTGATTCATTCATTTCAGTAAAAATAAAAAAGCGGAACCTGAAAATCAAGCTCCGCGTCGTATTGTTTCGTTAAAAATTACTTCCCTAAATAAGATTTTAAGATCTTACTTCTGGTGTTGTGCTTCAATCTCTTAATCGCTTTTTCTTTGATCTGACGAACTCTCTCTCTTGTAAGGTCGAAAGTTTCCCCGATTTCTTCTAAAGTCATCGGATGTTTTCCGTTCAGTCCGAAGTATAATCTTACCAAATCAGCCTCTCTCGGAGTTAAAGTATTCAATGCTCTTTCGATCTCAATTTGAAGAGATTCAAGCATCAAATCTTTATCCGGACTTGGAGATTCTCCTGAACGCAATACGTCATAAAGATTAGAATCTTCACCTTCTACCAAAGGTGCATCCATCGACAGGTGTCTTCCGGAGTTTTTCATCGATTCTTTGATATCTTCCTCGCTCATGTCAAGAACTTCCGCCAATTCTTCCGGAGAAGGTGGTCTTTCGTTTTCCTGCTCAAGGTGAGCGTAAGCTTTGTTGATTTTATTGATGGAACCGATCTTGTTTAACGGCAATCTTACAATTCTCGACTGTTCTGCCAAAGCCTGTAAGATCGACTGACGAATCCACCAAACCGCGTAAGAGATGAATTTGAAACCTCTAGTTTCATCATACCTTTTTGCCGCCTTCATCAGTCCTAAGTTACCTTCATTAATCAAATCGGGTAAAGAAAGACCTTGATTTTGATACTGTTTAGAAACGGATACTACGAAACGAAGGTTGGCTTTAATTAATTTTTCCAGTGCTGCTCTGTCGCCTGCACGGATTCTCTGTGCCAAATCTACCTCTTCGTCCGCAGTAATTAGTTCTACCTTACCAATTTCCTGCAAATACTTGTCTAATGAAGCAGTTTCCCTGTTGGTTACCTGCTTAGTGATTTTTAATTGTCTCATCTATTTTATCCTCAAAAAAGAGTTTCTACTATATTATACGTATGAAACAGTAAAAAGGTTACACGGGTTACAAAATATTTTCATTTATTTAAACTCAGTTTGAAAAAATAGTTGTAAATTATAGCTCTCACTTCACAGAACAGCGATTTTAGGGCTTTTAGAGGTTGAATAAATTTTAAAAACTTTTTGCATAAAGGTTTTTCGCACTCGAAATGTATGCTCAAAGCTTACCAAGAAACAAATTTTTCAATATACTTTTTTAGATGTTTTCAGCATGACAAATATTATGAATGTTTGTTATTTAAACTCAGTTCGGGATGAGAGATAAATTTGAATAATTGATTTACAGTATCCTATTGATTTATCGCAAAGAAAAACAAAAGATTTTTTTATTTATTGAAAGTTTGTAAGCTAAACAAAGCCACTTCGTTTATTTAAAAAAGACAAAAATGGTATTACTTTGAGAAGTTTTACGCCTTTGTATATCTTAAAAGCTGAATTCCTGATAATTGAATCTATTTGTTTAATCTTGCGTTTAAGAAGACTTATCCCGAACTCAGATTATTTAAAATAAAAAAAGCGAAACCGAAGTTCCGCTCTATTATTTAAAGGTGAAAATAAATTAATTTTAAAATTCACCATTGACAAATTCACTTTAAAAAAGGTCATTCAACAGTTTTGCCAGTCTCAGACCTCCATACAAAAGCTGTCTTTCCATTGTATCGTTAAATTTATACTGATAATCGTAAGACAATTTAGAATCATTCGGTGTCTGTGCGTAGATTCTGTTGGCAATTTTGTGAGAATCGTACAGCCAGTCTTCTAAAGTTCCGGTCTGGATCTGCTTTACTTCATCATCAGATTTGATATCTAATAATTTTGCATATTCTGTGTAGCTGTATTTCTGAGAATCTACTAATTTCCCGTCCCAGACAGAGTGTAAGTTGGATTTTTCTCCGAAATATGTCACATTAATTTTGTTTCCTCCCAAATCTTCTGCTCTTCCTACGTGTAAAGGCTGCGAAAGATCTCCCATCATGTGGATCAGGAAAATTAAAGCGATTTTTCTGTCTTTCTCAGACGTTTTTTCGTCTTTGATCTGGCTGGATAATGTTTTGATCTGTGTGTAAAGACTTGGTCCCGCCTGAGCTTTCAGTTTTTCTTCAAACACTTTAAAATCCGTCTGCGGATCGATGTTTACATAATGCCATGCTGAAGTTTCCTTCCAGACTCCTGTAGTATCAGATTTAATGAAATCCGGCCAGTTTGCCCAGTACGCAAGACGTTCTCTCCCCATCATTTTTCTGATCTCTCTTTTTGCCTTTCCGGAAAGGTGATTTTCTGCGATCTCTGCAATAATTCTGTGTCCCGTTAATCCCCACGCATAAGAATAAAGCGAAGATGCGATGAATGCTAAAACCAGCATTTTAGAATAAATACTTTTCATTGTAAAATAACATTTTCAGGGGGCAAAGATACGGTTAATTTAAGGTTCAAATTAAGCTTGAGGATAAGGATTTTAAAAATTAACGTAATCTTAAACATAATCCAATATTATTTCGAATTTTTAAAGCCTGTTTAGATGTTCTAATTTTCATAAATTTCGCATTTAAGATTCATATTATTCTTTTAAATTCTGAAAATTTAGTATATTTAGTATGAATTTAGTGGAAGAATATTTTTTCAATAATTCGAGATATACTATTTTTACAAGCCAAATCACAGGAAAAACCATGTATGAGAATAATATTGTAGACATGCAATACAATAAGCTGCAGACCGACTTCAAAGCGGAAGCTGTAGCCGTTAACCTTTTAAAATACCACAGAGCGGTAAGCAATATTTTTATCGACAGGATCGGGATTAATGACCGTGCTTATTTAAAGGATATTAAAAGTATTTCGAGCGATTATCTGGGTTTTGACGAAGAAGTTTTTACCATAGAAACCTACAGAGAAGGAATTTACGATTATCTTCCCGAAGGACTTTTTCATCCGCCTTCTTTAGGTGCTTCCCGAAAGAATGTAGACACCGTTGTCCGCGAAATCCGCAAACAGAAAAGAGTGGAAGAGGATGCCCGAAAGTTTTTCAAACCTTTTGAGCTGGAAATATTTTTTACGGAGATCAGTGCTTTACTGAAAGAATTTGACTTTGACATTTCCAGCGACACAGATACTCTTCTGGAAACCGTAAGTGAGCTTTGGCCTTTGATTAATCAGTTAGACAAGAAAAATGCCTGTATTTTTATTTATATTTTACCTTTCTTTCATCAGATCAGAGGAAATAAATCATGGTTTGAACGTTGTATGACTGCATTTTTACAGACTCCTGTAAAAGTAACTTTTGCCCCGAATGTTATTGACGGAGTGGAAGAGGAAGACGATTCTATGCTGCTGGGAAATTCCAGATTGGGAGTTACCTATATTCCGAGCGGAAAACATATGGACGGACAGAGAAACTGGGTAATAAACATTGGACCAATTCCTTACACCGAAATGAAAAAATATATAGACGGAAGTCCGTTCCGGAAAGTTTTGCAGGCGATGTACGATTATTTTCTGCCTGTAAGTGTGGATATGAAAGAAAATTTTATCACAGAAAAAAAGGATTATTCTTTTGCACTGGAAGATGATGATAGAAATGCAAACCGGCTCGGTTACTCTACCTTTCTGTGAATTTTTTTAACTATATTTACAATCACCAAGAAAAATATTAATTCGAAAAAAGACAAATGGAAATTTCTTCAGTAAAAGGAATCTTTTTAAGGTATATTCTTATGCCTTTATTTGCGGTTATTATGATGGTTATTTTAGGAATCATCAGAAAAAACAAACCCGCAATTAAGATCAAAACCATTATCATCTATGTTCTGCTGTGCAGTTTATGCCTTGCAATTCCGGGTATTTTCGGGTTTGCAGGAAATTTATTCAATCCTTACTGGTATTTAATTGCCCAGATCATTTACCTTATTTTAGGAATTATTCATGTTAATTTATCAGACCGGTATTTCAAAAAACATTTCACTTCTACCACAAAAAGTATTTTGTTTGAATCGATTCTTTCTTTAACGTGCATCGGATTCGGAGGGTATCTTTTTTACCTGATTTTCGGCTGGATGAGTCGCGGAACCGGTTATCCGGTTATGGCAGCAACAAGTATTTTCATATTTATTGTTCCTCTTGTTTTTCATTACTGTTATGTCCAGTTAATCAGCATTCCGGTGGATATTTATAAAACCTGGAGGTATTCTCCGGAACAGAAACTTCCGGATTTTGAAGGAGCGGATTTCGACAGATTAATGGTTTTGAATGTAGAATTAAGCAAAAATCTTGAGGATTCCAACAGATTCAGAATCAAAGCAAAAACTTTACCTACCGGAATTACTTTCGGAGACTGGTTTTACAGAGTTGTGGACGATTATAACCACAAAAACCCAAATTCTGTTATTCATCTTACGGATGAAACCAGAGAATCCTATTACTGGATCTTTTATACCAAAAAATCGTTCTTCAGCTTCAGAAAATACATCGATTTCGATCAGGATATTACAGAAAACAGAATTTCTGAAAACGACGTCGTGATCTGCAAAAGAGTGATCCAGCATGAAGAGGAAGGCGTAAGAAAACCACAGCAAAACACCATCTAAAATATTGAATATGATACAGCCTATAAAGCATTTTGCCATTAACTGGGTTGACGGGATGAAGGTTTCCCAGAGACATCTTAATGATCAGGACAATTTTTTAATCGATACCATCCGAGATTCCAATTCTTTGGGAATCACGACCTATAATTACGGACTTTTACCGATCTCGAACAACTTTACCGACCGGACTATTTTTGATGTTCATAATACCGCAACCAATGATGTTCAGTTGGTTATCAAACATTGCAGCGCAGTTACGATGGCGGGTTACAGAATTGAACTGAACGACAGGAGAGTGAGCGTAAAATCTCTGGCAAAATCCATGCATGAGGAACAGACAGACGGAGAATATTACATCCTGATTTCGGTGAACCCTTTTGATAAAGTTCCTTTCGGAGATATTGATCCTGAAGAAATTCCGCCCCGTCATCCGAATGCACAATCGAATCACCATATCGAATTGCTTCCCGTAACATCTCTGAACAGCAGTTATTCGGGAGGAAATTATCTGATCATCGGAAAAGTAGATTTAAAAGGAAATATTGCGCAGGTGGATTCCAATTTTATTCCGCCCTGCACATCGATTCAGAGTCATCCTGCGTTGCTTGGCTATTACAACAATTTTGCAAAATCCATTGGGAATTTACAGCAGTATGCTTTTAAAATTATTCAGAAAGCTTCTCATAAAAATCAGAACACGGCATTGGCACAAAATGTAAAATTCCTGTGCAATACCATGATCGATACTTTCGGAGATATGTATTTTCAGTTCAGAAATATTACGCCTTATCAGCCGCCTGTATTTTTAATTGAATCTTTTGCAAAACTTGCACTCCGACTGTACAATGCAACACAGGTTCTGGTTCCTGCGGAATTGGAAGAAATGCTGAATTACAGTCTGGAATGGAGTGAAATTGCCCCTCATACTTTACTTAATCAGCTATCAATAGTTGCTGAAACCAATTACGATCATCATAATTGCGGAGAACCGTTCCTTTATATTCAGCAGATGCTGCGAAGTCTCGAAACAATCTTTGCCAAACTGAGTGAACTGGATTATATTGGTCAGAGAAAAGAAAATATTATTGTTAACGAGCAGGAAGTGTCCAACAATAATAACCCGAAAAGAGGGTGGAGCGTTTTGGATTAATGTCAAAACATATTTAAAAAATACAAATCCCGATACGATAAATTCGGGATTTTTTGTGTAAAATTGTTAGACGTTAAATTTCTTTGGAAATCAAATTATTGAAAATGATTATTCTTTCGTCAGAATTAAACAGTAATAAAAAATGAATGTCGCTAAAATAAGAGAAGATATAAGAGGTCTTTCGGACGGAAAAATTTTCATGAATAACGCAGGATCTTCATTAATGCCTTCAATCGTCGTGGATTCAATGATTGATTATTTAAAGCAGGAAGAACAATTCGGAGGATATGAAGTTGCCAACAGAAATGCTGAATTATTAGAAGAATTTTATGATGAAACTGCAAAACTGATTAACTGTAAACCTTCCAATATCGCCTTTGCAACAAGTGCGACTGAAGCATTTGCAAAAGCATTATCAAGTATTGTTTTTAAAGAAAATGATGTCATTATCACAACGGTTGATGATTATATTTCCAATCAGATCACCTTTATTTCGCTTCAGAAAAAAATAAATATCAAAATCATCAGAACCAGAAATCTTCCGGACAATGAGCTTGATCTGGAAGATCTCGAAAATCTGATCAGAAAATATACCCCGAAACTGGTTGCCGTTACGCATATTCCGACAAATTCCGGACTGATTCAGAATGTTGAAGGAGTTGGCAAAATCTGTAAAAGATATAATATTTTGTATTTGGTTGATGCCTGTCAGTCTGTCGGTCAAATGATGGTTGATGTAAACAAAATAGGCTGCGATTTTCTGACGGCAACAGGAAGGAAATTTTTGCGCGGACCGAGAGGAACAGGGTTTTTGTATGTTTCGGATAAAGTTTTGGAACAGAATTACGCACCTTTGCTGTTGGATATGAGAGGAGCGGATTGGACGGAATACAATGATTATGAATTGTTTAAAACAGCCAAAAGATTTGAGCATTGGGAAATTTCCTATGCTTCTTTATTAGGAGTTAAACACGCCATACAATATGCCAACCATATCGGATTGGATACCATTGCAGAATACAATAAGATTTTATCTGAAAAATTACGAAACAGACTCAAAGACAGCGGCTTTAAAGTTTGGGATTGGGGAAATCATCTGAGCAGCATTGTTACATTTTCCGGTCCGGATGGAGATCTGGAAAATATTCAGAAGGTTTTGAAAGAAAATAATGTTTTTTTCTCGGTAACGTATAAGAATTCAGCGTTAATTGATTTTACAAATAAAAAAATCAACGGAATCGTGAGATTATCACCTCATTATTTCAATACTCAGGATGAGATTGAAAGGGTTTCTGAAATGCTGAAGAATAGTTTAAAATAATATTTATCCGCTTCGACAAGTTTAGGACATTGCTTAAAATAATTAATAAACTTGTTTAAACTTTTTTACAACAAAAGATTTAAACACTTTAGTTGTTTAAGCTTAATACTTAAATGGAAAGAAAGAGCACATAAGTTTAAAAATCAAAGATTTTTTTTCTTTGCAGACTTTTGAAATACTTTAAATAAAGTCTTTTGTCTCTTTTGCGGTTTATTCTGAATTTAGTTTAAACAAGTTTAATATGAGTGAGCCTGTTGAAGCATATATTTAAGGCTAAAAAATTATTTCTTCACCAGTATTTTTTCCGTCGCTTTTTTGCTTAAAACTTCCTGTTTTCCTTCGATTTCGATGGTTACGGATCTATCAAAACTTTCAATTTTAATAATTTTGATTTTTTTATTCAGGAGTAAATTTCTTTCCGTAAGGTAATTTAAAAAAGCATCATCCGAAAGTGTAACCGATGCAAACACAACCGTTTCGCCAACTTCGCAGTTGCTTAGCTTTTGCAGATCCTGCGCAATAATATTTCCATCTTTATCGGGAATGGGTTCTCCGTGAGGATCGAATTTCGGATAATCCAGAATTTCATCCATTTTGTCAAAGAAAACAGCAGAGTGGACGTGTTCCAGTTGTTCTGCGATCTCATGAACATTTTCCCAGCCAAAATTCATTTTTTTCACCAGAAACATTTCTGTAAGGCGGTGTTTTCTTACGACCAAAGAAGCTTCACGACGACCTTTATCTGTGACAATCAAAGGTTTGTAAGTTTCGTAAATTACCCAGCTTTTGTCTGCAAATTTCTTCATCATGTTGTTAACGCTTGGCATTTTTACGTTCAGAAATTTGCTCAGTTCGTTAATCGTCACTTTTCCCTCATGGTCTACCAGATGAAACAAAGCTTTCAGATAATTCTCTTCTGTTAATGTATTTTTCAAAATGTTAGATGATATTCTGTACAAATCTAACAAAATATTATGAATAAATTAGGCACTTTCGGCGAACTTTTTTAATTTTACTCTATGAAATTTTCATTCAAAAACGACTATTCAGAAGGTTGTCATCCCAATATTTTAAAAGCTCTTACAGAGCATAATCTCGATCAGCAAGCCGGTTACGGAGAAGACCTGTATTCTTTAGAAGCAAAAGCAATGATAAAAGAAAAAATTGCTGGTCAGGATTCTGAAATCTATTTTGTTTCGGGCGGAACGCAGGCAAATCTTATCGTTATTTCTTCGGTTTTAAGACCTTATCAATGTGCAGTTTCTGCATCAACAGGACATATTCTTAACAATGAGACCGGAGCGATTGAAGCAACGGGACATAAAATTCTGAGCATTGAAAAAGCAGACGGAAAATTAACTCCGGAAGACATTATTCCGGTTCTTGAGAATCATAGAAACGTTCCGCATCAGGTAATGCCAAAGATGGTTTATATATCGAATTCTACAGAGTTGGGAACGATTTATACCTTAAAAGAATTGGAAGAACTTTCTACATTCTGTAAAGAAAAAAGTCTTTATCTGTTCATGGATGGCGCAAGAATGGGACATGGTTTAACCTCCGAAATCAGTGATCTTACGCTGGAAAAAGTGGCAGAACTGACTGACGTTTTTTATCTCGGAGGAACCAAAAACGGAGCTTTAATCGGGGAAGCCATCGTAATCAATAACAAGGAGCTGCAACAGGATTTTGCCTTTAATATCAAACAGAAAGGAGCATTACTTGCCAAAGGAAGACTTTTGGGAATTCAGTTTCTGGAACTGATGAAAAATGATCTGTACTTTGATCTGGCAAAACACGCCAATTCGCAGGCGATGAAGATGAAAAATGCGATGAAAGAAAGGGGAGTACAGTTTTTATCAGACACGTACACCAATCAGATTTTCCCGATTCTGAGCCATGATTTAATTGAAAAACTATCCGAAAAGTTTGAATTTTATGTCTGGAAGAAAATCGATGAACATTTTTCTGCTGTCCGACTCATCACTTCCTGGAATACAAATGATGAAGCCGTAAACAGTTTTATTGAAATTATTAACAAAGAATTATAAAAAAATACAACCGATTTTGGTTGCATTTATATTTTACTGTCTTTTATTGTAGAGCCTTTGTAACCGTACTGCAATCAGCGGTTTTAAGGTTTCTTCCGCCTTCATATTTTATCTTTTTCTCGTTGGCATATTTTGTTCCGGTTTCAGCATCACGTTCGCCGATTCCTTCCATTAAGCCGTCTTTGGTCTGTATAAAATAGATGTCATTTTTATTTCCTGAAGTCCCTTCAGAAGCAAATTCATACGTCAGTTTAAGCGTATCTCCCGATTTGATGCCGCTTAAAGTTCCTTCATTACTGTCTTTTTCGCTGTTTTTGGTTGCCATTTTTCCGGTGATGGTTCCCAGATTATCGTCAATGCTTACAAAAACGGTATCTTTTCCGGTAACTCCCATGTAACAGTATGATTTTGCACCCAGTGTATCCGTAATCTTTTCTGTTGTCGCAGCGGTATCCGCAGAAACTTCATTAGCAGCCGGAGCTTCCGGCTTTTTGTTGCAGTTAAACAATACAACCGATAGTGTGCTTAATAAAAGTAATTTTTTCATAACCTTATTATTTATAGTCAAATTTTTTCGATCTTACTAAAATACTAATTTATGATGACAATTGAATTTTGTTAAGATAATGATTTATTGTTAAATTTTGTATAAAAAGTCTGTTTAAACTTTTATTTAACCGCAAAAGTCACAAAAGATCTACTAAATTTTTATTTAAGCTGATCATTATAAATGTAAAAGCTCACCATAGTTTTTAAAAATCTTTGATTTTTATTCTTTTGAGTACTTTGATTATTCTGGAAATTCGCTTTAACATGATCTTTTGTCCCTTTTGCGGTTAATTCTGAATACAGTTTGTTGAAATATAAACTAATCATTTAAACCTTTTCCGTTAAGAATTTCAGGGATATATTTTTCAATTCTGGATATTCTGGTTTTTGACTGTTTCGCTGAGGAAAAATAGAGTAGATATGCCCGTTGTCTTCCCGGAGTTAATGCTTCAAAAGCTCTCTGAAGCTCCGGATTTTCATTTAGTTTTTGAGCAAATTCTTCAGGTATTTTGAATTCATTCGTTTTTTTCATTTCAACCTTCACTCCGGATTCTTCAATTTCCACCGCTTCGAATATATAATCATTTAAAACATGCTCTAAATCAATGATCTGTTGTAGATT
The DNA here is from genome assembly GCF_014218915.1 of Chryseobacterium sp. C2(2020). Classification (NCBI taxonomy): domain Bacteria; kingdom Pseudomonadati; phylum Bacteroidota; class Flavobacteriia; order Flavobacteriales; family Weeksellaceae; genus Chryseobacterium; species Chryseobacterium sp. C2(2020). Next base: position 13,293 of record NZ_JACLCT010000023.1, on the reverse strand, counting down.
TGTGAAACGAACCTGTCTTGCAGCCTGAACATTTTCAGTCTGTTGAATCAAAATATTTTCAGGATCCTTCATCAAAGCACCTTTGAAAAAGAGGAGTGCGCAATATTCTTTAAAACCATGAATCAGGAATATATTTTTCCCTTCGTATGTATAACACGGACAGCCCCATTTTAAATCTTCTGTAAGCTCAGTTTTCAATGCAATTGTTCTTAATTTTTCAAATTCTGTCTGCCATTGTCCGGTTTTATTAAAAAAGAAATCAACTTTTGGATTCATAATATTTTCATTTACAACTGATTGAAATTATTTTCTGTTTAAGGTAAAATCAAATTTATTCATTTTTCGTATTGCCACTGAAAATTTGTGGAAATTATTTTATAAATATTTTAAGCTAAATCATTACAGTAGTTTTAGATTGAATTAAAGCTGCTTATTAATGCAGACAGATTATATAAAATGTAAAATTAATCATAAGATAGAAGCGAAGCTTTTTTAAACGCATATATGGTCTTATAAATTAAATGAATAGCATAGGTAGAGCTTTGTTTTGAAGGTCTTTAAAACGCATAAATGACTATGGATAAAAGATTTAGCAGAATTTAAAAAGAACGACATAAATACTCTATCCAGGCATAAATAAAAAAAATCCTATAATTTATATTATGTTAAATAGAGTATGTTTTAAGAATTCTTTCAAATTGAAAACCAGGATTTTTCATAACCAAAATTCTTTCAGATGAGCATGCTTAATTGTTTATTGAAATTTTCCTTTATAATCTCTAACAAATTCAAAACTTTATTTTCTGCTTCGGAAGTTTTCAGCGATTTTAATTTTAGAATGATTACCGACTCTATCAAAATATTTTTTAAAGGAACTTATCCACAACTGCCCTAAAACTTAGGATTCTCCGGCAAACATTCGTATTTTTACGTTTTAATTTTTTATATGTCGATTTTTTCAGAAAATATCAGACTTTTACGCGCCAAATTAGGAAAAACCCAACGCGAATTGTCTCAAAAAATACAGATTACAGCTTCCAGATACAGTTCTTATGAAAACGGAAAATCTAAACCTCCGGTTGATGTTTTAATTAAAATTTCCAGAATTTTTAATGTCAGTATTGATCTTTTGCTGTCGGTAGATTTAACAAAACATGCGCTTGAAGATATGCTGAAACTTCCTGATAACCGTATTGTTCTGCCTGTAATGGTAGATCAGAACGGCGACGAAAGCATTGAAATTGTCTCTCAGAAAGCTTCTATGGGTTATTTAACAGGTTACAGCGATCCGGATTATATTGAAAGCCTTCAGAGAATTTCTCTTCCTTTTCTGAAAAACGGAAAATTTCGTGCATTTCCTGCGGATGGAGATTCTATGCCGCCCTTTAAGAACGGCTCATACATCATCGGAAAATATATGGAAGGCCTTAATGATCTGAAATCCGGTAACACCTACGTTTTCATTACTTTAAATGACGGTATTACTTACAAACGTCTGAAATCTAAAAATGAAAATTCTTTAATGGTTGCCGCAGATAATACATTTTATGAGCCTTACGAAATTCCTTTAAATGAGGTAGTTGAAGTCTGGCAATATGCTACAGGAATTTTTCCTGAGGATTTTTAAGGAAAACAAACTCAATCAATTTATTTATTCTCTTGATTGAGTTTCTATACTACTCTATTTTTAGAAATTTTCAAATGATTTCCGTAGAATATTATGTTAAATTACTCTGCGGAAATTATTGTCTATTTTCTGATCAGAATAATTGGTTTTTTTACAAATTTTAATCCATATTTCTATATCATAAAAAACACCACCCTTTTACAAGAGTGGCATATACCTAATTTTAAAGCAGAATTTAAATATATAAAAGAATGAATAAAACTTTTAGTGATAATTATTTCCTAAATTCTATAAATGATAAAGTTTTGTATTTTATACATCACTAATGTATGAATAATTTTAATAGTACAAAAGATTTTAATGATATTTTTATCATAATTTTTTATGGGTGAATTTTTCCTAAATAAAATAATTTATTTTCTATTGATTTATTAATTCATTTGATTGATATTCAAATGTTTATTTTTAGAATTTCTACATCCTGAAATACTCGTCCGATTGATGAGAAATTGCCGGAATTATTTCTTTTATAGAATAATTCATTAATTTTTATTCAATATTTGGTGATTTGTAATGATTCTATTTCCCCAAAAAGGTGGTCTGAATTCCATTCTGAATTGTTTTAGAATAATTTTTTTTAGACATAAAAAAACTTCCCGTTTCAGGAAGTTGATCTGTAAGAAAAACAATAACTATTCTTTATAATTGCTTTTTCCTTTGAATTCATGATAAGAATCTTTGATGTGTTTAAGCTGCTCCGAAACAATTTCCCTGCTTTTTTCGCTCAGTTTTCCGGTGTCAATTGCGTTCTGATAAGCATTAATCGCTGCTTTTTCACCAAAAATTACATTTTCAATCGTAGATTCTTCCGTATTTCCGATGGTAAAAGAGTTTTTGATATCAATCCAAGTTCTGTGGAGCGTTCCGGCAACAGACGGTGAATCATTCGCTTCACCACCATTTTCGGTGATGAGATCTATGAGTTCATTTTTCATAACTTTCGAAAGAGAATTCATTCTTGCGTATTCCGGTTTTACGTCGGGATAGCTTTCCCATATTTTACCTTCCACTTTTGCAAAGCCTTTTATTCTGTCATTCGTAATGTGGACAAGATCATTCAAAAGATCGATTTCCTCCTGTTTTTTCATATTATTTTATTATTGGTGTGCTGAAAGCTGTACAAGAATTATACCTTATAGATCCTGCAATAATTCAGTTTTAATTAAAATACCATTTCATAAAACAAAATTATATTGTTGTACTTTTGTCTTATATCTTCAATGATTAAATTATTACACTTCAATGAACACCCAAAATCACAACATTAAAGCCGTCTTTTTCGATATAGACGGAACATTATTAAGCTTTAAAACAGGAAAAGTCCCCGATTCTACCCAAAATGCTATTCAAAAGTTAAGAGAAAAAGGAATAAAAGTTATTATCGCAACAGGAAGATCCATCAATTCCTTACATCATATCGATCATCTGAAGTTTGACGGCTTCATTACTTTTAACGGATCGTATTGTGTTACAGCCTCAAACGAGCTTATTTCCAGACATACCATAGATCCTTCCGATATTAAAAGCCTGATTCGTTACGCTAAAAATTTTCCGCTGAGTTATTCCTTGATGTATGAAGATAAAGTAGAAATAAACGATGAAACCCCAGAATTAGTGGGAATGTACGCTCACATCAACGTTCCAGTTCCGCCGATTCATGATAAAGAAAATATTGATATTGAAAATGTAATTCAGGCAAATATTTTTCTGAAACCGGAAGCCGAATCCGAATTTATGAAAAAAGTAATGCCCAAAAGTATATCTTCGAGATGGACTCCCCTTTTTGCCGATGTAAATCCCGGAGGAATAAGCAAACAGACAGGAATCGAAAATTTCTGTAGACATTTTAATATTGATGTTTCAGAAACGATGTCTTTCGGAGATGGAGGAAATGATATTTCTATGTTAAAATTTACAAAAATCGGCATCGCCATGGGAAATGCGAATGACAGCGTAAAAGAAGTTGCAGATTACGTAACCGAAGATGTTGATAATCATGGAATTGAAAAAGCATTAATTTATTTCGGTCTGCTAGATTAAAAAGCTTTTATTTAAGTTTTTTTACAGCCAATTATTCACTTTTCATAATTTGTGGTATATATTTTTAAGCTGTTTTTAAGAAAAAGGCATAATATGTGTATTTACCTTATCAAATCACTTAAAAATTTTAGTTATGAGAAGTTTATTATGGTTAGTCGCAGTCATTTGTATTGTGGTATGGCTTTTAGGAATGTTAGGAATCGTTCCGGGGATGAGTACAGGATATTTAGTTCACGTATTGCTGGTTATTGCCATCATTGTGGTACTGTATAATCTGATATCCGGTCGAAAGCCTCTCGATTAGACCGTCGTATAAAAGAAATAAAAGCCGGAAACGGGAATTTTCATATTCCTGATTCCGGCTTTTTTATTTTGAATGAATAATTTTTACCTTAGAATTATTCATAATTTTTTTAAATATTACTTAGAAGCCGGTTTTGAAGCAGTTCCTGTAGCTCCCAGTTTAGACTTTACCGTCGGAGTAATATCTTCTCCTCCATCCATGTAAGCAACCTGGCTGTTTCCTTGGGAAGGCGCAATATCAAAAACATAAGCCAATCCTTTTTCCTTCGCAACTGTCGCGATCATAGAACTTACTTTCTTCTGAATCGGCGTGAAAAGTTCCGTCTGCTTTTTAGAAATTTCCTGTGCTGCTTTAGTTCTGGAAGCTTCAATATCTTTACCTAAAGTCTGCAATTCTGTCTGAGCCGCTGTTAATTCTTTAATTACAGTCTCTTTATTTGCTTCACTTATCGTTTTTTCTTTATCCTGAGCTGCTTTTAATTTTGTCTGATACGAAGTGATCATCTTTTCAATCTCACCCTGCTTTGCTTTGGTGAAAGTGTCTAAAGAACCTTCTGCTGTTTTAGCTTCCGGAAGATTGGTAAAAATATCATCCGAATTTACATGCCCGATTTTTTGCTGCGCGCTTACCATGTTAGACGTAAGGAAAAGTCCTGCCGCTATAGAAAATGTTGTGATAAACTTTTTCATCTTTATTTAAATTTTTATTTTTCGTTTTTTAAAATTCAGCAAATATAATAAATATAACTATATTGGTAGTGATATTTAAAATAAAGTTACATGAATTTCCATCATGGTAAATAACAAAACCTCCCGAAAAGAGAGGTTTTATATAGAGTAAATTGATGAAGTCTCTATTAATTCGGGATCTGCGCTTTTTCGTAAATTAACCCTTCCGATTGCAATTCTTTCCAGAAATCCGAAGGAATTTGTTCATGCAGAGCTCTCACATTATCTTCCACCTGTTCCGGTTTGCTCGCTCCGGGAATAATGGAAGCAAATTCGTCGGCTGCCAAAACAAACTGCAACGCGGCGTGGGTAATGTTGGTATTGTATCTTCTGGCAATTTCATCAATCTTTTCACGTTTTTCTTTCATTCCTTTTGGGATCACATCCTTATAATTGTAACGATTTCGTCCATTGATAAATCCGGAGTTATAACCTGCGCCGGAAACCAGCTTCACTCCGGCTTTTCTTACTGCGGGAAGCAATCGGTCGACTGCATCTTCATGTTCCAGAATAGAATATTGCGTTGCCGAAAGACAGATATCCGGATCTGCGGAATCCAGACAGTCTAAAATAGGCTCAATTTTATTAACGCCCATTCCCCATGCTTTAATAACGCCCTGATCTCTCAGTTCTGATAAAACTTTAAACGCACCTTCTCTCGCCTGTTTCAAAAAATACGGATAGCGGTCTCCTACCTGATCTTCAGACAAATCATGAACGTAAACAATATCTATATGGTTCAGACGGGTTCTTTCAAGACTTTCTTCAATAGATCTTTTAATGGCATCTGCCGTGTAATTATGTTCAAAATCATAATGTAAAGGTGCTTTCCACATGGTTGGCGGAACTTCATCTTCCGAAACTTCCACAAATAAACGTCCGACTTTGGTAGACAGTACAAACTCATCTCTGTTTTGCCCGTGAAGAAAATTTCCGAATCGTCTTTCACTTTTCGTTAATCCGTACCACGGCGACGTATCGTAATATCGTATCCCGAGATCCCATGCTTTCTGCAAAACTTCATAAGATTCGCCGTCTGTTAATTTATCAAAGGCTGTTCCGATGGCTACTCCGCCCAATCCGAGTCTGTGTTTTTCCTTTAAAACATCTGCTTTCATATGGTAATATTTAAAATTTGGTTGCTCTAAAGGATACAAACATCGTGCAGATAATATTTAATCATAAATCTTTATGTCTAAATAATTGAAACCGCCTATTTGGCTTTATTATTGAATAAAATACGGTAACATTTTCAATCGCACATACATATGAAAAAACACATCGTAATCGTAGGAGGAGGTTTTGCAGGAGTTAATCTTATAAAATCTTTGGTTAATGACAAAAGATTCAGAATTACTTTAGTGGATAAAAACAACTATCATTTTTTTCCACCGTTAATTTATCAGGTTGCCACATCATTTATTGAAGCTTCCAACATCAGCTATCCTTTCAGAAAGCTGCTTGCCAATTATAAGAACGTAAATTTCCATATGGGAAGTCTTGTGAATGTGGATCATGAAAAAAATATTCTTGAAACCGATACAGGAAATCTGAATTATGATTATCTGGTTCTTGCATTGGGAACGGAATCCAATTTTTTCGGCATGGAAAATGTGAAAAAATGTTCTATCCCCATGAAAACCATTGACGAAGCACTTTATCTAAGAAATTATATGCTTTTAACCCTTGAAGAAGCGGCGAGAAATAAAAACAGTAAAGAGGCACAAAAACTTCAGAATATTGTGATTGCGGGAGGCGGACCAACCGGCGTGGAACTTGCCGGAATGATTGCGGAAATGGGAAGCTACATCGCAGAAAAAGAATATCCTGAAATTAAATTCTCACTCTCGAATATTTATTTAATTGATGCACTGCCTACTTTACTTTCGCCGATGAGCAAAATGGCTCAGGAAGCCGCTAATGATAAGCTTACAAAACTGGGCGTAAAAATTATTTTAAATACAGCCGTAAAAGATTATGTGGACGGAAAAGTAATTTTAGGAGACGGAACAACCATTGAAACAGAAACTCTGATCTGGACTTCAGGCGTTATCGGCAGAGAAGTTCCGGGAATTCCGGAAGAAAGCATAGGTAGAGGACGCAGAGTTTTGGTTGATGCTTACAATAAAGTTCAGGGAACAAAAAATATTTATGCTTTAGGAGATATTTCGTTACAGTTTTCGGATGAAAATTTCCCGAAAGGACATCCGCAATTGGCTCAGGTTGCCATTCAGCATGCCAAAAATTTAGGTAAGAATTTTAAAAGAATTGAAGAGGAAAAAGTTCAGATTCCTTTTAAATATAATGATAAAGGAAGCATGGCAATCATCTCAAAATTCAATGCGGTTGTAGATCTTCCCAATTTTTCCTACAAAGGATTTACGGCTTGGTTAACGTGGCTTTTTATTCACATTATCCCGCTGATAAGTTTTGGAAGTAAAGTACGATTGGCATTCAATTGGTTAAGATTATTCATTACCAATAATCCTTCTATCCGTCTTATTTTGAGACCTAAAAAAGAAAATGCTTTTCACACGGAATTTTAAATTTCATGATTTATTTCATAACTTTACAAAACTGTAGCAATTCGGTTACAGTTTAAAATTCCCAAAAGTGAATATTCATAATAAGAAAAAGTTTCTGAGCTTCCTGAAGTTCAAGAGAGACTTTCAGAAGTATGGACTTGAAAAAGCGCGCAGCTACGAACTCATCTTACATTGGCTAAACAACAGACTCAGCAGGAACCAGTTTTTGGTTTTGTCGGGGATTATTGTGGGCTGTTCAGCCGGTTTGGCAGGTGTAATTCTTAAAACTCTGGTTCACAATATTCATCATTTTATCACAACAAAGGTTCATTTTGAATATCAGGTTCTGTTTTATATTATTTTTCCGTTTCTGGGGATTGTTTTAACGACGAGTATTGTTTTAACGATATTTAAAGGACAGGACAGAAAAGGAATCGGTGCGATTTTATATGAAATTGCACAAAATTCGAGCATTGTTTCTTCCGTGAAAATGTATTCGCAGATTGTACAGAGTGCCGTTACGGTAGGACTTGGTGGTTCTGCAGGACTTGAAAGTCCGATTGCAGTAACCGGAGCAGCCATCGGTTCTAATTTTGCGCAGACTTACCGCCTCAGTTACAAAGAAAGAACCCTTCTGTTGGCTGCTGGAGCAACTGCCGGAATCGCTTCCGCTTTTAACGCTCCGATTGCCGGAATTATGTTTGCTTTCGAAATTCTTTTAACGGGTGTTGTATTTACAGACTTTATTCCTTTGGTTGTAGCCGCGGTTTGCGGAAGTTTACTCTCCAGAATTCTCCTGCAGGAAGATATTCTTTTCAGATTCTATACCCGGGAAGCTTTTAATTATAAAAATCTTCCTTACTATCTTATTCTGGGAATTGTTACAGGTCTGTACGCAAGATATTTTGTGGTGATCTCCCAAAAAGTTGAGCATTTCATCAAAGGGCTGAATATGTCTCGCATTAGAAAAGCAATGTTTGGCGGAGCTGTTTTGTCTTTGCTTTGCGTACTTTTTCCACCATTATTCGGAGAAGGTTATGATACCGTAAAAGCTTTTACTAACGGAAATACCCACAACATTATCCAGAACAGCTTTTTCAGATATTTTGAAATAAAAGATTTTACGATTATTATTTTCTTAATTCTGGTTTTGCTGCTGAAAGCTTTTGCCACTTCTTTCACGATCTTTAGTGGCGGAAACGGTGGTAATTTTGCCCCTTCTCTTTTTGCGGGAGGAACAGTAGGTTATCTTTTTGCTGTTGTCTGTCAGCAGATCGGTTTTACAGAAGTTCCTGTCACCAACCTTGTATTGGTAGGAATGGCAGGTGCAATGAGCGGTGTGATGTATGCTCCTTTAACGGCTATTTTCCTTATCGCGGAATCCAGTTTTGGATATGATCTTTTTATTCCTTTGATGATTGTTTCCATCATTTCTTATCTCATTGCGAAGTGGTTCTCTCCTATTTCTCCGGAGCTGAAATCTTTAGCCGATCAGGGAAAGATATTCACCAATAAACATGATAAAAATATCCTTTTTTCTTTAAAAACAGAAGAATTTATCGACAAGTATTCTCAGGCGATTGATGAAAATGCTCCTGTAACGGAATTGTTTGAACTGGTAAAAAACGGTAATAAAAATATTTTTGCGGTAGTAAATGAAGATAAAGTATTAAGAGGAATTTTAACGCTGGATGACATCAGACCTTATCTATTTACGAGTGATGAAGTTTCTGCCACAATTATTCAGATCATGAAAGCTCCACCTGCGATTATTCGTCCGGAAGATCAGCCTCTGGAAATCCTACAGACTTTTGATGATACCGGAGTCTGGAATTTGCCTGTGGTGGACGCAAACAACAGGTTTATCGGATTTATTTCCAAATCGACAATACTGATGAGCTACAGACAGCTTTTAAAAGAATATTCTGAATAAGCTTTTTTCAGATTGGATTAAATTTCTCACCATTATATAAACAAAAAGACCGGCGAAAGCCGGTCTTTATATTTTTGAATTGTTTACTTATTAAATCTCTCCCATTACATACATATTCTCCATGGTAGGAACCGGACTTCCGCCCTTTTTTTCTAGTGTAATGGCAAAAGCCTGAGCATTTGGAATGTTGGCAAGCGCAATTTTGCTGTCTTTTTCTTCCGTATACATCCCTGCATCTACAGGTTTTCCGTCTGCAATAGCCCAAAGCTGATACTGCATTCCTTCCGGAGCTTTTGGTAAACTTTCCGCATCAAGATATACATCTTTGGTTTTAGTATCCCAGAAAACCATTGCTTTGGAATCGTTATGTTTTTCTACGCCTTTCAGTTTCACCATTTTCATATCAGGATTGGAAATCATTTCCATTTTCTGATTTATTCTCTGCATCGCAAGATTCTGAGCGTTCTTCTCAGTCTCCATTTTCGCGATTGTTTCTTTTGTTTCTTTCTGGCTGTTCATCCAGAAAACATTTCCGCCCACGCTTACCAGAAGCAGAACAGATGCGGCAACCGCAAAAACCTTCCAGTTATTACTTCCCTGAATTCTTATTTCTTCCTGAGGTTTCGCTGCAGGAATATCCGCAGAAAATACAGGCTTTTCCTCTTCAGCAGTCTGTTCCTGCTGAATTTTGTTCCAAATCTTCGATTTTAAATCTGCCGGAGGTGCTACCGCCTGTGCTGTTGCAAGATCTTCCAGTGCTTTCTGTGCCTCTTCAAAAGCAGCTTTTACTTCCGCATTGTTTTTCATCACACACTCCAAAATTCCCGCCTCTTCTGGAGAAGCAAGACCTAGAATATAAGATTCTATAATTCCGGATGATATGTATTCTTTAGTGTTCAATTTATTGATAATCTTTTAGCAAATCTTTAAGTTTCATAAGTGCATTCCTCATTTTAGTTTTAACCGTTCCCAGCGGTATCTTCAGTTTTTCGGATATTTCGTTTTGTGTATATCCCTGATAATACGCGAGATCGATAAGTTCCTTTTTGTCTTTCTCCAGACTTTCAAGCACACTGGCAAAACCGATATAATCGGAAGAATCATTAGTCGTTGAAAGCTCTGTAGAATCATATACGAAATCTGGAAGCGATTGGTTTTTTAACTGGTTCTGAAATCCTTTTGATTTTAAATAGTCGATCGCTGTATTCCTTGCAATATTAATCATCCAGGTATAAAATCTACCTTTAGAAACATCATATTGATGGATAGAATTCCATATTTTAACAAAAACGTCCTGAATAATCTCTTCTGTATATTCTTTGGACTGAACAATTCGAAGAATCACCCCGTACAATGCACCGGAATAGTGATCATACAGATGATGAAAACCTGTTTCGTTTTTTTCCTTTAGTAAAACGATTAGCTGCTCTTCAGAATATTTTGTTTTAATAGTAAATTATTTTACCCATCAAAAGTAACAATAATATTAATGATAACCAAATTTTAAAAACTCTTTTAAATCTTTATTAAAACAGAGTATATATTAACAGATTGTGAACAATATTCATCTATTTCAAAACAAATGTGAAATTTAATAGCCTGTTTTTCAATTACTTGTGATTTTTATTCAAATTTTTAAATCCAAAATAAAACCGAGTTCGTAAATGATTTTAACAACAGACAAATCGAATAATTTATCATTAAAAATTAAAAAAAATGAATACTAGATCAAAAATCGCAGTTTTAGGAATGGTAGCTTTATCTTTCGCTTTCAGTGGAAACGCTACAGCACAGACAATGAAGGAAAAAACAGTAATGGTAGGAGGAGCGCCAATGTATCCGTCTAAAAACATTATTGAGAACGCAGTAAATTCTAAAGATCACAAAACACTGGTAGCTGCTGTAAAAGCTGCAGGTCTTGTAGAAACGTTACAGGGAGCAGGTCCGTTTACTGTTTTTGCACCTACGGATGCAGCATTTGCTAAACTTCCGAAAGGAACAGTAGAAAATCTTGTGAAGCCTGAAAATAAAGAAATGCTTACAAAAATTCTTACATATCATGTTTTACCGGGAAAATACAGCTCTAAACAGGTTTGGGCAGCAGTAAAAGCCGGAAACGGAAAAGCAATGATGAAAACAGTGGAAGGTGAAGAACTTACTTTCTGGGCAAAAGGTAAAAATCTTTATGTAAGAGATGCTAAAGGTAACGATGCAAAAGTAACTATTGCAGACGTTAACCAGTCTAACGGTGTAATTCATGTTATAGATACGGTGTTAATGCCATAATAATTTTTAAGTGTGAGAAACAGCATAATATTTATGCTGTTTTCTTTCAACTTTGTCCAAAACACATTAAAATATATAAACCTCTACACTAAAAAATAATATTATGAAAAAAACTATTAATGTGTCTAACCAGGGAGTAACTCTGGATACAGGCAGAAGAAATTTTTTGAAACTGAGCGGTGTAGGTCTTGCTCTTGCAGGTCTTACCATGATCGGTTGTGATGACGATAATTTCGATATGGTTGAAAATAACGTTTTCGACCTTGGAAAAGGTGACGTTGGTGTATTGAACTATGCTTATGCACTTGAACAACTGGAAGCAGATTTCTATACCAAAGTGGTTAATAATTTCTATTCCGGAATTTCAAATGCTGAAAAACAGCTTTTTACAGATCTTTATCATCATGAGGTAATTCACAGAGACTTCTTTAAAGCAGCAATCAGCGGAGCAACATCCAATGTACTGCCTACTCTGGAGTTTCAGTACCCGAATGTGAATTTTAACGACAGAAATTCTGTACTGGCTACTGCAAAAGCATTGGAAGATACAGGAGTTGCAGCGTACAACGGAGCAGGAAAATACATTACCAATGCAGATTATCTGGTAATTGCAGGTAAAATTGTTTCCGTGGAGGCAAGACATGCTTCAGCAATCAGAAACCTTATCAACCCCGGAACCGCGGCTTTCTCTGGAGATGACGTGATTGATGCCAATGGATTGGATCTTGCAAAAGAACCAAAAGATGTCGTATCGGCAGCAGGAGGATTTTTCAAAACACCTTTCACTTGGAAAGAACAGGGAATCGGTTAATTATTCACTTCAAAAAATTACATTATGAATATTCTTAAATTACTAGATAAGCTTTCTGATGATAAATTCTTCACTACAGAAACATCAAGATTAGAAACACTTACCAATATTTCATCTTTCGGAAAAAAAGCGGCTATTGCTGCAGTTCCTTTTGGATTAGGAGCTTTAATGACGACTCCTGCAAAAGCTGAAACCACAGATACTACAAAAAATGCAACATTCTTTAAAAGTGCTTTAACGGATGCCTTGCAATTGGCGTTGGTTTTAGAATATCTTGAAAATGAATATTATGCATTAGGATTGGCGGCTTCGTCTTTGATTCCGAGTGCAGACAAAGTGGTATTTATGCAGATTGCAAAACATGAATCTGCACACGTAACGTTTTTGAAAAATACTTTAACATCCTTAGGAGTAACTCCGGGCGCTAAACCGACCTTCGATTTTACGGCGAACGGTAATTTTTCACCTTTTACAGATTACAATCAGTTCCTTGTTTTGGCTCAGGCATTTGAAGATACCGGAGTAAGAGCGTACAAAGGACAGGCAGGAAATGTAATGTCTAATAAAACAGTTCTTCAGGCTGCATTGCAGATTCACTCTGTAGAAGCAAGACACGCTTCACAGGTAAGAAGAATGAGAGCCAACAAAGGATGGATAGAATTGGCAGACGGAGGAAATATGCCTTCTGCAACCAATCCTGTTTACGCCGGAGAAGGCAATACAAATCAGGCTGGCTTTAATACCGCAACAGCTTTTGGAGCCGCTGCAGGTTCTGCTGCCTATGACGAGATTTTAAGTGGAAGTGATGCCCAGGCAATTGCATCATTATTCATTGTCTGAGGGGTTTTTACCTTAAATTTTTAGCTGTTTAGTCCCTTTCCGAGTTTTTCGGAAAGGGATTTTTTTAAAATAACGTGAATTCGGAGAAAAACATGAGGTGCTTAATGTCTAAAATTAATATTTTAGAATTGAACAAATA